>NZ_CP109790.1 GCF_025857195.1 Leisingera thetidis
ATGTTTACACACGAAGACCTGTCCAAGATGCAGGCCCAATCCTTGAAGATGCAAAGCTGGATCCGCCAGCAGACCTTCTCCCCCGAAATGGAAAAGACCCTGCGCCGGTTCTCCTCCTGGGAGGTGGCGGAGCTGATCTTCCGCGTCAACCAGTCGACCCTGCGGGGACGGCTCGCCACCGACCCCTCCTTGCCCCAGGGCCATGTCGAGGAGGACGGCCGCCAGCGCTGGTATTCGCTGGAGGAGATCAACGAGCTGCGCCGCCGCATCAAGATCAACCGCAAATCGCTGCTGCCCAAACGCCCCGCGGGGAAACGGGCGCTGCGGGTGGCGATTTCCAACTTCAAAGGCGGTGCCGGCAAATCCACCGTGGCGCTGCATTTCGCCCATGCCGCGGCGCTGGACGGCTACCGGGTGCTCTGTGTCGACTTCGACCCGCAGGCCACCCTGTCGCACTCCATGGGCCTCAGCGACGTGACCGAGGATTACACCGTCTGGGGCATCATGGCCCGCGATCTGGTGCGCGAGACCGAACGGATGAACGCCGTGCCGCAGGGCGCCGAGTCCGGCACCGCCCTGCCCCGGCGCCAGCTGCCGGATGCGATCACCGGCATGGGGCTGCAGGATTTGCGGGTCAGCGACTTTGTCAAACCCACCAGCTGGCCGACCATCGACATCATCCCCTCCTGCGCCAACGCGGCCTTTGTCGAATTTGCCTCCGCCCAGTACCGCCACCTGAATCCGGAGTGGTCGTTCTTTGCCGCGGTCTCCCGCTACCTCGACCAGCTTCCGGCCGAAGATTACGACCTGATGATCTTCGACTGCCCGCCCGCCATCGGCTACCAGTCGATGAATGCGGTGTTTGCCGCCGACATGCTCTATATCCCCTCCGGCCCAGGCTACTGGGAATATGACTCCACCACCTCCTTCATCGGCCAGCTGTCCGAGGCGCTGGAGGATCTGTCGGCCTTCAACGGCGTTGTCCCCGCGGGGACATTTGCGCTGCCCAAGGTGTTCCAGGACGTCCGCTTCCTGCTCACCCGTTATGAATCCGGTAACGATTTGCACCGTGCGATGCGTTCGGCATTTATGAAGGTGTTTGAGGGCAGAATGACCGAACACCCGATCGAGATGACCCGCGCCGTCGAGCAGTCGGGCCGGTTCCTCAGTTCGATCTACGAAATCGACTACCGGGACATGACACGCGAAACCTGGCGGCGCGCGCGGGCCTCGTTCGATCAGGCCTATGACGAGTTCAAGGCCTACGCGCTGGAAGCCTGGGACAAGCTGGAGGATGAGGCATGAGCAAGCGCAGAGTCTTCGATATAGATTTCCCGTCCGAACCGGCCCCTGTCCCCGCGGGGACAGCCGCGGAAAAGTCGGCCGAAAAATCCGCCGAGGCGCGCCGCGGGCCGATGGCCACCGCGATCTCCGAAAACGCCGACGCGCTGCGCACCCGCGCAGAGGCCGAGCAGCGGATCCGCGCCGAGAACGACCGGCTGGCGCATGAGTTCGTGCGGCTGAAGAAACTGGGGCTGGTGGTCGACCGGATCCCGATCGGCAGGATCCGGCTGGAGAAACTGACCCGCGACCGCAAGGAGGGGCGCGATCCGGACCTGGACGAGCTCAAGGAGTCGATCCGGTCGGTCGGCCTCTCCAACCCGATCCGGGTCGAGGAAAGGGACGACGGCACCTATGAGCTGATCCAGGGCTACCGGCGGATGCGGGCCTATATGGAGCTGCTCAGCGAGACCGCCGACGAAGCCTATGGCCATATCCCCGCGGGGCTGGTGGCCAAGGGCGACAGCCTGCAGGAGCTCTACCGCCGGATGGTGGACGAGAACCTGGTGCGCCGCGACATTTCCTTTGCCGAGATGGCGCAGCTGGCGCTGCGCTATGCCGAGGATACCCAGACCGGTGCCGAGACCATCGAGGACGCGGTCAATGATCTCTATGCCTCCGCCGGACGGCAGAAGCGGATCTATATCCGCCATTTCGCCCAGGTGCTGAAGGCGGTGGGCGATGCGCTGAAGTTCCCCGAGGCGATCCCGCGGGCGCTGGGGCTGGATCTGAAAAAACGGCTGGAAGCGGATGCGATGAACGCGCAGGTGCTGCGCGACGCGCTGGCGCGGGGGCAGCCTGCAACGGAGGACGCGGAGCTGGAGGTGCTGCGCAGCTTTGCCGAGGGCCGGCGCAAGAACGCCCCGCGTGCCCCGTCGTCGCCGCGTCCGGGCGTGGCCAAGACCACATTGCGCTGCACTGTCCCCGCGGGGACAGTCCGCTGCCAGGCCCGCGACGGCAAGATCGAGATGGCGATGGAGCGCGACTTCTCCGAGATCGACCGGCACAAGCTGGAGGACGCCATTGCCGCGTTCTTTGCGGCTCTGGAACAGGAAGACTGACAGTCTGTCCCCGCGGGGACAGTCTTGGAAAACAGGTGAGGCCCGGCAGAAATGCCGGGCCTTTTTCATGTCTGACTGGCCTGTTCGAGCCTGTTATTCACAGCTGTCCCCGCGGGGACAAACGGCCGCGGCAGGCCGGAAGAGAAGGCATCTGCGGCACGGAACCGGCAAGTGTCCCCGCGGGGACAGCGCAAGAAAACGGCCCGGATACAATGCACAGCAACAAGGTTCAGGCCGCCGGAGGGGCGGAGACCGCGGTTTGTCCCCGCGGGGACAGATGGCCGAAATCAGCCCGGCACCCAGAAAATACCGGCCTGTCCCCGCGGGGACAGGGGACAGGGGGCAGGCCGGGCAGGGCTGCCGCCGGCCCGCAAGACACCCGGGCGCTGTGCCGGAAGGTTCGGGACATAAACGTGCGGGAGGCAGGGTCCCCGGGAGGCCGTTTTGCGGCGCAGTCCCCGCGGGGACAGGCGGGCGTCTTGCAGCCGCGGCGGAATGTCCGGCCATGAAAAAGGCCCGGCGGAGCGGCCGGGCCTTGGTGTTTTCAGCAGCTGTCCCCGCGGGGACAGGGGGATTTTTTCGGCATCCGCGGCCGGTCAGTTCAGAACCTTGAACTCAATCCGCCGGTTCTTGGCCCGGTTCTGCGGGGTGTTGTTGGGCACCAGCGGCGTTGTCTCGCCATAGCCGACCGCCATCAGCCGTTCTGCCGGGATGCCCATGTTCTGCAGGTAGCTGTTGACCGCGGCCGCGCGTTCCTCGCTCAAGCGCATGTTCCAGGCCGCCTTGCCCTGGCTGTCGGTGTGGCCGCCGACCTCGACAACCAGCCCGGGGCAGCGGCGGATGATGTCCGAGAGGCTGTTGAGAAAATCGCGGGAGTTGGCATCGAGCCGGGCGGTGGAAGGGGCAAAGTTGACGCTGCGGCCCTGCGACAGGATCTCGAACCGGCCGGTGCAGGCCTCGCGGCTGAAATCGCCGCTGGCTTCCAGCGCGGTGGCGGCACCCGCGGTTGCTGTCCCCGCGGGGACAGAGGCGCTGCCGGGGGCGGCGCGGTCAAACATCAGGTCCAGGCTGACCAGCCCGACGGGGGTGATGGTGACGCCCGCCGCTTCCTCTAGCTTTTCGCGGCCGGGGTTCAGCGCGAAATCCTCCAGCTTGAGGATGATGGGCTGCACGGTGGCCACGGCGACGCGGTCCTTGCCCAGCAATGTTACCGCTACCGGCGCGGTCAGCTGCGCCTCGACCCCATGCAGCGACAGGGTGACCGGCAGCGCGATCTGCTTACGCTGCACTGCAGCAAGATCGGCGATCTGCGCCGGATCGATCCGGGCGGTGATGGTGGCCTCGGGGTAGGTGAAGGTCTCGAAGAACAGGAACCGCATCCGCACGTTGCGCAGGTCGATGGAGGTATCGACGGAATCCAGCGCGACATGGATCTTGGCATCGCCCTGTTCGGAGATGCCGCCGGAAAAGGCGGCAAAGCGGCTCGATTCCGCAATGCTGCCTTTTTTGATCGATATAAAGCGGATGGCGGAGGATTCGGCGTTGAGCTGCCAGCCGTGCTCAAACGGGCCGGAGGCCAGCGCCGGACGAAGGAGAAGCAGTAAAACTGTTAAAATTGAGATGGTTAAGCGGAGCATGCGCGATCCATTTGAGTTGGCGAAAGTGGCATCCCTGCCAGCGGGCAGGGACGGAAGAGATCCCTCCAGTCTAACAGCAGGCTTGCTGCCGGGTGCAAGGGACGCGATAGTTTGGTAACCAAATACCCTTAATAATTGGGAAGCTGCCCCCAAGCGGGCAAGAATTGGAGCAGGTGCGTGCGTGTTATTCTGACCCGGATCCGGCTGGCTGCAGCGGCCCGAGTGCGGCTGGCCCTTCTGCTGCTTGCGGCGGCGCTGCTTGGCGGCGGCGGCGCGGCGTCTGCGGAGGAGCGGCTGGCGCTGGTGATCGGCAATTCGGCCTATGGCGCGGTGTCACCGCTCGACAATCCGGTGCGCGATGCAAGGCTGATTGCCGCAACGCTGGAGGGGCTGGGCTTTGATGTCACCCTGGCCGCCGATGCCAAGCAGATCGAGATGAAACGCGCCATTGCCCAGTTCGGGCGCCGCCTGCGCGGGGCAGGGGAGGACGCCACCGGGCTGTTCTACTATGCCGGGCACGGGGTGCAGAGCTTTGGCAGCAACTACCTGCTGCCGGTGGATGTGGCGCTGGCGGATGCGGCCGATCTCGACCTGATGGCGGTGGAGGCGCAGTCGGTGCTGCGGCAGATGGCGTCGGCCCGCAACCGCACCAATATCGTGATCCTCGACGCCTGCCGCAACAACCCGTTCGAAGACGTGGCGGACCTCAATGAAAGCGGCCTGGCGGAGATGAAGGCGCCGACCGGCACCTTCCTGGCCTATGCCACGGCGCCCGGCGGCGTGGCGCTGGACGGGGAGGGGGTGAACAGCCCCTTTACCGAAGCGCTGGCGCGCGAGATCACGGCACCGGGGCGGCCGGTGGAGCAGGTGTTCAAACAGGTGCGCCGGGCGGTGCTGGACCAGAGCGGCGGCAGCCAGACGCCTTGGGACACGTCGTCGCTGGTCAGCGATTTCACCTTTGCCGCGGCCGAGCCGGAGGCGGTGATGAGCGCGGCGGAAGTGGAAGAGGCGCAGATCTGGAACTCGGTCAAGGCGTCGCGCGATGCGATGCAGATCATGCTGTTCCTGCGCGGCTATGGCGCTGGCAAACACGCGGATGAGGCCCGCGCGCTGCTGGCAGAGCTGGTCCAGGAGGAACTGAAGGGCAGCGCCGGGCAGGCGGTTGCTAAGGCTCCGGCCGGGCCGGCGCAGGACGCCGAGACAGCGATGTTCCAGGCCGCGCGGGACGATGGCAGCAAGGCGGCTTATGAGACCTACCTGATGGCCTATCCCCAGGGGCAGTTCGCAGAGATGGCAGCGGCGGAGGTGGCGGCCAGGACGGCCGGGGCCGGGCAGGATCCCGCGGCGGGCGGGGACGCGCCGGCAGCGGCGGAGCCGGAAGCCGCGCCGGCCGGCCTTGCGGAGGCCGGGCCGGTCACCTATGCCAGCCCGCTGCACACCGGAGTCCCCCAGATTGCCGGGCTGACCCTGGCCGAGGCGGTGACCCGCTCGCCGGCCTTTCCGCCCGTCGAAGGCCTGCCGGAGAGCTATTGGAAGGACCAGTCCTGCAGCTCCTGCCACCAGTGGACGCGGGAGCGGCTGTGCACCCAGGGCAACACGTATCTGAGCCTCAACATGCAGCGGTCGCTGGGCAAGCAGCACCCGTTCGGCGGGGCATTGAAACAGGCGCTGAAGAGTTGGGCCGCGGGCGGCTGCCAGTAGCGGCCGGAGCCGCTGGCGGACCCGCGCAGGCGAGGGGCTCCCGCCCGGGGCCGGCGCATTCCGCGGAATGCGCCTTCCCAGTTGGGCGTGGCGCTGTGCTGCGCACAGCGCGGGCGGCCGCCTTCGGAACAGCAGAGCGTTCGCGCAACAGCATCTGCAGGTGCATTTGCGAGGATGCGCTGAAGGGCAGGGGTGCCCTTCAGGCGCCATGCCGGGGATAGTCCGCCCTTTGCGGCCTGAAGGGGGGCGGGTCTGCCGCGCGGCTGCCGGGCGCCGCCTTTGATCCCGTAAAGAGCGGGTGGGAGCGCTGCGCGTCAGCGCAGCGCCCGGCCCAAGGCCGCCAAGGCATGGCGGCGCCAGCCGCGGGCCTGCGGGCGCGGGAGTTCTGCCTTTTCAATCAGTTGATTACGGGGCGTGGGTGGTGATCAGGAAATAGACCCATTCGCCTTTGAAATCCGGGTGCCGGCTGCGGGCGGCCGCCACCCGGGCGCGCAGGAATTCCAGGTATGGCGCGGCGGGTTCGCTGAGCGGCCGGGCGGCGTCATACAGCGGGTGCGAGGCCGCAAAGGCGACGGCGATTTCCTGGCCGAAGGGCGGGCCGACAGTGATCTGCAAGCCGGGATCGCCCGCCTCCCTGGCGCCGACGCGCAAGGCGCTTTGCGGGGCGGCCTCGGTCAGCGGCACCAGCGCATTCGGAGACAGGTGCAGCACCGCGCCGCCGGCGTCGAAATAGTCCACATAGACATAGGCCGGGTAGTCCGGCGCGGTGAGGTCGAAGAACAGCCGCTCGCCGCCGGAATAGTCGAGCACCCGGGCATGGGCGTCCTCCCCGACCAGCAGCGGGTTGGTGATCTGGTCGGTGCTTTGCGGCAGGCCGACGTTTGAGATTCCCGCCAGCGCGCCGCATTGCGGGCGCGGCAGCAGGCGCATCTGGTCGGAGACTGTGATATCGGCGCCCATCTGCGCTTGCAGGGCGGCCAGGACCGGCGGGCGCAAGCCGTCTTCCGGCAGGTGGCCGCGGACTTCCAGGGTGGCGGTTTCCGGCACAAAAGCCACTTGCAGCCGGGAGCAGGGGACGGCGGCGAGAATGCCGGAGACGCCATCGCGCAGGGGGTCGCCTGCGGCCACCGCATCGCCGGGCTGCATGAAGGCCTGAAAAGCGGCAAGGGACACCGGATCGATATCGCCGGAGCCGCCCTGGAACGCCAGCGCGGCTTTGATGCGGGGGGCGTCCGGGGCGGCGGCTGGAGTTTGCCGGGATGGCGGAATGGTGCCCGCCAGCGGCGCGGACACGGGCTGCGCCTCCGGGCTTGGCCGGCTGGCGGGGGCGGTCTGCGGCAGCGCAGCCGGGTCGGGGTGCGCGGCGGCGGCTGCGGTCAGCGGCGCGGCGGTATCTGCCAGAGGACGGCCCGGATCCGGCGCGGCGGTCAGCAGGACGGGAGCGGCAGTGGCGGCAGCGGCCGGTTGCACCGCTGCCGGTGCCGGGGCCGCTGAGGCGGGTTGCGGCTCAGACGGCTGGGCCGGCCGGGCAGCCGGGCGGACGTCAGGCAGGCGTGCGGCAGGCGCCGCGGCGCTGGCGAGTTTGCTTGACGGAGCTTGTGCAGCGGATGCCGCAGCGGCCTGAGCGGCAGAGGGTGCAAGGCTGGCTGCCGGCGGGGCGGCAGAGGCGAGGCGGTCTGCTGCGGGGGCCTTCGGCTGGGCCTTGGAGAGCGGCACGCTGCCTGCGGCAAGGCCTTGGCTTTGCGCCCCGGATTCAGGTGCTTGTTCGCTTTCAGGCGCCTGTGGGACGGCCTCGGAACGGGGGATGCGGTGGGCCTGCAGGTCGAGGCGGCTTTGCGGGGCGGGCTGCTGCGGCACCGGACCCGGCACCAGCGAGATCAGCAGCGCGCCGGCGCCGGCGGCATGGACCAGGGCGGAGGCGGCAAGCCCCAGCGCCCATATGGCCGGGCTGCGCATCACCCGTCCGGTTCCGGGGTGACCACCAGTACCACGTCCTTGAAACCGAGTGTTTCACCTTCGGCGACCAGCGGCAGCACCCGGCGCAACTCGGCCGCGCGGTGGGCGTTGATGCGCAGGCGCAGTTCCGGGTTTTCCGCCAAGAGGGCGGAAAGGGCAGGGGAGAGGCCTTCGCGGGGGATGGCCTCGCCGTCGAGCGCCAGATCTCCTGCGGCGGACACCGCCAGGGTGATGCCGCCGGCCGGCATGTCGCGGCCGGTGGCGGCGGTGGCGGGGCGGACGTCGAAGGGGGCGGTGGCGTCCATCCGGCCGATCAGCATGAAGAACACCAAGAGGAAGAACACCACGTCGATCAGCGCGATGATGGTTTCGGAATGCGGATTGCGGGCCGGGCGGTTGAGCTTCATGGCGCTGCCTCCAGCCGCAGCACGCGCAGGCGGGTGACGCCGGCCAGGGCGGCGGTGTCCATCACCGTGATCAGCGCCTGGGTCCGGGCGGCGCCGGAGGGCAGGATGACGACCTGGGTCAGCGGTTCCTCAGCCATCGCGGCGGCGAGGGCCGCGCGCAGGGTGTCACCCTCCAGCGCGGTGCCGCGCAGCACCGGCACGCCGTCAGCACCGAGGCGGATCATCAGGGTGCCGGCCGGGATTTGGGGGCTGCCGGCAGCGCCTTCGGAGGGTTTCACCGCCGGGATCATGTCGAGGTTCAGATAGGTGGAGGTCACCATGAAGAACACCAGCAGGATCAGCATGACGTCGATCATCGGCACCAGCGAAATCAGGGCGCGGGGACGGGCGGTCCGGTTGATCTGCATGGCGGTATCCCTCGTGTCAGCGCGACCCGTCTATCAGCAGCAGGCGGCCGGCGGCGCTTTCGATGGCCTGGGCGGCGGCGTCGATGCGGGCGGCGAACAGCCCGGCGGCAACGGCGGCGGGGATCGCCACCAGGAGGCCCGCGGCGGTGGTCAAGAGCGCCTGCCAGATGCCGCCCGCCAGCACCGAGGCATTGGCCGCCCCCTGCGCCAGTTCCAGCTCCTGAAAGGACTGGATCATGCCCAGCACGGTGCCAAGCAGGCCCAGCAGCGGCGAGACCATGGCAATCAGCTCCAGCAGGCGGATCAGGCCGTTCATCCGGCTGACTTCCTCGTTGCCGCGGCGGGTGAGCTCGTCCTGCAGCAGTGGCCCGCGCAGGCCCTCCTGCAGTGCCTGCATGGCGTAAGCCATCACCCGGTCGGCGGGGGATCTGCCGTCCGCGAGACTGTCCTGCGCCTGTTTGCGGTCGCCCGCCTTCCACAGCTCCAGGGCCTGTTCGCGGGCGTCGCCGCCGGCGCGCACCGGCCAGAGCTGGATCAGCTTCACCGCGATCACCGTCAGCGACAGCAATGACATCAGCGCCAGAAGCGCAATCACCGGGCCGCCGGTGCCGAGCATGTCCCAGGTGCCGCTCATGGCTTATTTCACCAGCGGCGCGGCAGCGCGGGAGCCAAGCTCGAGGATCGGGAAACAGTCCGTCTGCTCCTCGTTCTGGGGCTGGCAGGAGGTGATGTCATGCAGCAGGATCTCGGAGATGTTGCTGCAGGCGATTTCCGGAATCTCGAAGAGTTTCAGGGTGGTGCGCTGGACGGGGAGGGGGGCGGCGTCGATCGACAGCAGCCGGTCGATCACCCCCTGGCCGTCGAGGATGGCGAGCGACATCTCGAAGCCTTCGAAGCTTTTGCCGGTCTGGTTGCGGAACAGGAAGAAGGCGCGGCAGCCGCCGCCCTCGATCTCCTCGGTCTTGTTCAGCTCGACCCCGAGCGGGCCGGTTTCAGCCGCGGCGGCCAGCGGCAGGCAGATCAGGGCAAGGGCAGATAGCAGGCGGTTCAGGGGCATCACTGTCTCCGGGTTCCGGTGATCGTTGGCCAGCCCGCGGCGCGCGGATTGGACCTTGGGGTCAGACCAGTGCGGTCAGGGCTTTTTCGATCCGGTCCATCGCGTCGCGGGCGGAGTCGAGGTCGCGGCGTTTCAGGTGGCGGGCGGCGACATGCAGGGCGCGGCCCAGCCGGTCGCGGACCTTGCCCGGGGCGCGGGCGACATTGGCCTGCAGCGACTGGGCGCGCTTGACCTGGGCGCCGAGGGAGCGCTGGTCCATCTCGCGCTGGCCGCGTTTCATCGACGCGGCCTCGTCCTCGCGGTCCTTGCCGATGCGGGCGACGGCGCGTTCGATCACCACGATCATCGTCTCGGCCTCCTGCAGGCGGCCGTCGTTGATCAGGCTGACGGATTTGGCCAGGGCGCGCTTGAGCTTCAGCTCCAGCGGGCCGGGCGCCTGGCCGATCCGCGGCTGGATCCGCTTGAGCCGGCGCTTGAGCGGGGCGATGGCTTGCGCGTCGATGCCGGCGGCGGAGATGTCGGCGGCGTCCTCCTCGGTCACCTGGCCTTCTGCTTTTTCCGGCTTGAGGCTGTCGAGCAGATTGCCGCCGTCGTCGTAGAACAGCACGTTGATCTTGAGGTTGGCGCGCTTGAGGAATTTCTTCAGCTCGGCGACCATGCGCTGCGGCGCGCTTTCGCAAATCAACTCCATTTCGCCGGAGCGCACCACATAGGTGCCCCAGGCCATCGGAGGGCCGCCGCCGTCTTTTTTCATCGGATTGCGCAGGGTTTCCGGTTTCTTGCCCGGCTGAATCATCAGGAGGGGGTCATTGCTCTGATCCAGGCAGAAGGCGAAACTCATCCGTTTCTTGGCGCCTTCGCGGGCCATCGCTTTGACTTCCTTGCCTGAAATGCGCTCAATACTCATCATTCGTCCGCCGCAAAAAGGTATGAAAACATTTGACTTTAGGATGCCGATAAGGCTCACTTGGGGTCAAGTTTTAGTTTGAGATTAGGGCATCCTTAACCGCCAGTTCTGAAAAGGGTGGGGGGCTGCCTGCTGTTACGTTAGCAGAGGCCGCAAACCGGAAGAAGAAGCGGGGGGCAATTAGATGGATCCGGCAGTATTACTGCAATCCAAAGGGGACGACGCACCCAGCGGCGAAAACCTCGAATACGATCCAGCCTTCACGGATATGGAGCTGGCGGCCCAGCCCGGTGAAGAATCGGTGGTGGGCAACGAGACGATCGAGGCGACGGATCCCGATTACCGCGAAGTTCAGAAAAAAGCCCTGGAGGTGCTGGAGCGCAGCCACGACCTGCGCGCGGCGGTGTTTCTGGGCGATGCGCTGCTGCACACCGAGGGGCTGACCGGCTTTGCCGCCGCCACCACCTATATCCGCGGCTGCCTGGAAGAGTTCTGGGAGAGCTGCCATCCGGAGCTGGATGAGGACGATGGCGATCCCACCATGCGGATCAACGCCATTCAGGATCTGTGCGGCCAGCCGGACGGGATGGCGGGGGCGTCGCCGCTGTACCGCTCGCTGCGCCGGGCGCCGCTGGCCGAGAGCCGCGGCTTCGGCCGGTTCTGCCTGCGCGATATCGAGATTGCCGAAGGGGTGATGACCGCGCCCGAAAGCATGGAGCATATCCCCGATACCGCCACCATCGGCGCCGCCTTTCAGGACAGCGACGCAGAAATCGTGACCGCGCGTCTTGCAGCGATCGAGACGGCGGAGGAGAATGTCCGGGCGATCTCGGCGGTGTTCGATGAGCAGACGCCGGGGCAGGGGCCGGACCTGAGCGCGCTGATCAAGCTGTTGCAGCAGATCGCCAAACGGATGCGCGACTATGGCAACATGGGCGCGAAGGACGACGCCGGAGACGCGGATGCCGCAGCGGACGCCGCGGCCGATGAAACCGGAGCGGACGCGCCGCCGGCGGGCGGGGCTGCGGCGGCGGCGGGGGTGATCAATTCGCCTGCGGATGTGTCCAACGCGCTGGACCGCATCATTGCCTATTACCGGCGGCGGGAGCCGTCGAGCCCGCTGCCGATCCTGCTGGCGCGGGCAAAGCGGCTGGTGGGGGCCGACTTCCTCACCATCATGAACGACATGGCGCCGCAGGGGGTGGACAACGTCAACCTCATCGGCGGCATCGAAGACGATGACGACTGACGGACACGGAGTTTGCCGCGGCGGAACCTGCTGCGGCAGCCGTGAAAGCAAGACGAGTAAGGAGACCTAGATGGCCGGAAGTTCACAGAAATTCATTGCCCGCAACCGGGCACCAAGGGTCCAGATCGAATATGACGTGGAGTTGTATGGCGCCGAGAAGAAGGTGCAGCTGCCCTTCGTGATGGGCGTGATGAGCGACCTGGTGGGCAAATCCGAAGTGGAGCAGCCCGCGGTGGCGGACCGCAAGTTCCTGGAAATCGACGTGGACAACTTCGATGACCGGATGAAATCGATGGCGCCGCGCGCCGCCTTCACGGTGCCCAACACGCTGACCGGCGAGGGCAACCTGGCGGTCGACATCACCTTCGAGAGCATGGATGATTTCAAGCCCGCCGCGATTGCCGCCAAGGTCGAGCCGCTGCGCGAGCTGCTGGAAGCCCGCACCCAGCTGTCGAACCTGATGACCTACATGGACGGCAAGACCGGCGCCGAGGATCTGATCTCGAAGATCATCCAGGACCCGAGCCTGCTGAAGACCCTGGCAGCGCAGCCCAAGCCCGGCGGCGACGCCGAGAGCAAAGAATAATAGGGGAGGACAAAGATGGCTGAAGAAGAACTCCAGGCGGAAGCCGCTGCCGGTGAAGCCGCCTTTGGCTCTGCCGAATTCGCAAGCCTGCTGCAGAAGGAATTCCGCCCCAAGTCGGACCAGGCCAAGACCGCCGTCGAAAGCGCGGTCAAGACCCTGGCCGAGCAGGCGCTGGCAAACACCGCGCTGATTTCCGACGACGCGCTGCGCTCGATCGAGAGCATCGTGTCGGCAATCGACGCCAAGCTGACCGAGCAGGTCAACCTGATCCTGCACAACGAGGATTTCCAGCAGCTGGAAAGCGCCTGGCGCGGCCTGCATTATCTGGTCAACAACACCGAGACCGATGAGCAGCTGAAAATCCGGGTGATGCCGATCACCAAGAAGGAGATGTCGAAGACCCTGAAGAAATTCAAGGGCACGGCCTGGGACCAGTCGCCGATCTTCAAGAAGATCTACACCGAGGAATTCAGCCAGCTGGGCGGCGAGCCCTATGGCTCTTTGGTGGCGGACTACCATTTCGACCACTCGCCGCCGGACATCGAGCTGTTGGGCGAGATGTCCAAGATCGCCGCGGCCGCGCATGCGCCGCTGATCACCGGCGCCAAGCCGACCCTGTTCCAGATGGACAGCTGGTCGGAACTGTCGAACCCGCGCGATCTGACCAAGATCTTCCAGACCCCGGAATATGCCGCCTGGCGCTCTTTGCGCGACAGCGAGGATGCCAAATACGTGGGTCTCGCGATGCCGCGCTTCCTGGGCCGTCTGCCCTATGGCTCCAAGACCGATCCGGTCGACGAGTTTGCCTTTGAGGAAGACACCGCAGGCGCCACCAGCGACAAATACGGCTGGGTCAACGCGGCCTATGGCATGGCGGTGAACATCACCCGGTCGTTCAAGATGTACGGCTGGTGCTCGCGCATCCGCGGGGTGGAAAGCGGCGGCACGCTGGAAAACCTGCCCAGCCACACTTTCCCGACCACCGATGGCGGCGTCGATCAGAAATGCCCGACCGAAATTGCCATCGACGACCGGCGCGAGGCGGAACTGGCGAAGAACGGCATGATGCCGCTCTTGCACCGCAAGAACACCGATGTGGCCACCTTCATGGGGGCGCAGTCGCTGCACAAGCCGGCCGAATATGACGATCCGGACGCCACCGCCAACGCCAACCTGGGCGCGCGGCTGCCGTATCTGTTCGCCACATGCCGGTTCGCGCACTATCTGAAGTGCATGGTGCGGGACAAGGTCGGCTCGTTCAAAAGCCGTCAGGACATGGAGTCCTGGCTGCAGGACTGGATCAACAACTATGTTGATTTCAACGCAGATATCTCTTCGGAGAACGAGAAGGCGCGCAAGCCTCTGGCCGCAGCCGAAGTGGTTGTGGAAGAGGTCGAGGGCAACCCGGGGTATTACACCTCAAAATTCTTCCTGCGCCCGCATTACCAGCTTGAGGGGCTTTCTGTCTCGTTGCGGCTGGTATCCAAACTGCCCTCGGAAAAGGGAGGCTGATTACCCACTCCCCAGCCTCAGACACTCATAGTGCAGTAGAGTTCTTAAATTTTGAAAGGATAGAAAAATGGCTGCAAATATGTTCGTACAGATCTCGGATATCGAAGGCGATGCCACCGAGGAACAGCACAAGAAATGGATCGTCATCCAGTCCGCCAGCTGGAATGTCGAGCGCGCGGTCGAGATGACCGACCTGGGCTCGACCCAGCGGATGCACGCAAACTCGAACTTCGGCAAGATCGAGCTGACCTCGCAGATGGGCAAAGCGTCGAACGACCTGGCGCTGTCGGTTGCCAACGGCACCGTGCGTCCGGAAATCATCATGCACTGGTGCCGCTCGGGCGACAGCGCCAGCCAGGGCCTGCTGGTCTATTCGGTCTGGAAGATGAAGGACGTGGTTGTCGACAGCTACTCGATCTCTGCCAGCGAAGACGGCATTCCGGAAGAAACCTGGTCGCTGGCCTATGCTGCATTGGAACATGAGTACAAGTCGACCAACCAGAAGACCGGCAAGCTGACCACCGAAGGCACCTTCAAGTGGAACGTGCAGACCGGCAAGGTCGAGTAACACTTTTGGCCGGCCCCGGGTGTATTTGCGCCCGGGGCCCGTTTTTTCTGAAGCATTTCCAGCCGTCCATCCTTGTTCCGGAGTAGAGCCCCATGACACCTGAAGAGCATCTGAAAGCCGGTGATCCCAGGGCGGCGCTGGAGGCGCTGCAGGAGAAAATCAGGGCCGACGCGAGCAATGCCAAGCTGCGGGTGTTCCTGTTCCAGCTCTTGTGCGTGCTGGGGGACTGGAACCGGGCGGTGGCCCAGCTGAAGGCGGCGGCGGGACTGGATGACGGCGCCACGGTGATGGCACAGGCCTACCGCGAGGCGATCATCTGCGAGGTCTACCGCGACAAGGTGTTTGCCGGGGAGAAATCGCCGCTGATCCTGGGCGAGCCGGAGGAATGGCTGGCGCATCTGATCGAGGCGCAGAAACTGCTGGCGCAGGGCAACCCCAAGGAAGCCGCGGAACTGCGCAACCGCGCCTTTGATGCGGCCCCCGCCAGCCCGGGCGAGGTCAACGGCAAGCGGTTCGAGTGGATCGCAGATGCCGACATGCGGCTGGGCCCGGTGCTGGAGACGGTGGTCAACGGCAAATACTACTGGCTGCCGTTTGCGCAGATCGTCTCGTTTGAAGCCGAAGAACCGAGCGATTTGCGCGATGCGGTCTGGACGGCCGGCACGCTGACGCTGGCGGGCGGCGGCGCGGTGGCGGCGATGATCCCGACCCGCTATCCCGGCTCGGAGAAGGCCGACGGGCTGTCGATGCTGGCGCGCGCCACCGTGTGGCAGGACGCCGGCGGCGAAACCTATACCGGTCTGGGCCAGCGGCTGCTGACGATCGGCGAAGAGGACATTGCCATCATGGATGTGCGCTCGCTCCGTATGGATGGGCATGAAATAGAGAATGGCTGACAAGACACTGGCCGAGCGCCTGCAGCCGTCGCTGCTGGACCGGCTGACCGACAATGCACCTGGCGATCTGAAGGAAACCCGCGAGAGCCGGGTGATCGACCTTGCGCGGCTGCGCGAAATCATCCAGCGCGATCTGTCCTGGCTGCTGAACACCCAGAATGTGGAAAGCCATTTCGATGCGGAGAGATATCCCTCGGTGTCGGCTTCGGTGCTGAATTACGGGTTGGTGGAAGTGGCGGGCGAGGCCTCGACCAGTGAGAAGGCGGAGTCGATCCGCCGCTCGATCAAGCAGGCGATTGCAGCTTATGAGCCGCGGATCATCGAAGGATCGGTGGATGTGCGGCTGCAGGATGGCACCGACGCCACCGAGATGACCGTGGGGCTGGAGATCCGCGCCGACATGTGGGCGCAGCCGATGCCGCTGGAGCTGTATTTGCGCAGCAAGGTCGATCTGACCACCGGCGAAGTGGAAATGGAAAGGGCGCAGTGAGATGGACACACGGCTGCTGACCCATTACGAGAACGAGCTGAACTACCTGCGCGACATGGGCGCGGAGTTTGCCGCCGCCTATCCCAAGATCGCCGCGCGGCTGGGGATGGAGGGGGTCGAGGTGCTCGACCCTTACGTCGAGCGGCTGCTGGAAGGCGCTGCCTTCCTGACCGCGCGGGTGCAGCTGGAGCTGGAGCTGCAGTATCCGAATTTCACCTCCAATCTGCTGGAGATCATCTATCCGCATTACCTGGCGCCGACGCCGTCGATGATGATTGCGGCGTTCGAGCCGGATGCGGCCAACTCGGCCGTCAAAAGCGGCTATGTGCTGCCGCGCGGCTCGACCCTGCGGTCGCGGCTGACCGAGGGCGAGCAGACGCCCTGCGAGTTCCGCACCGCCGCCGACCTGACGATGTGGCCGATCCGGATCACCGAGGCGCAGTATATCGACGGGCGCGGCGAGCTGGTGGCGGCGGGCGTGGCCACGGGATATGACGCGCGGGCGGGCATCCGGCTCAGGATCAAGCGGATCGACGGCGACCCGATCAGCAAGCTGGAGATGGACAAGCTGTCGCTGTACCTGACCAGCGGGGCAGGCAACAGCTGGCCGCTTTTGGAGCTGTTGTGCACCCAGGTGCAGGGGATCGTGGCGCGCTCCACCGACCGGCGGGCGGACTGGCAGCTGCCGCTGCGCGGCGCCAAGGTGGTGCAGAAGGGGTTCAGCCAGGAGGAGGCGCTGCTGCCGCTGCCGCGCCGGGTCTATGACGGCTACCGGCTGCTGCAGGAGTATTTTGCGATGCCGGAGCGGTTCCGCTTTGTCGAACTGCAGGGGCTGCAGGCGGGGCTGGCGAAATCCGAAGGCAATGAGGTCGATCTGTATATCCTGCTGCGCGAGGGGATGCCGGAGGTTGCCCCGATCGTGGTGCCGGAGGTGTTCCAGCTGAACGCGGTGCCGGCCGTGAACCTGTTCGAGAAACGCTGCGACCGGGTGCGGATCGCGCCGATCGATACCGAGCATCACGTGATCCCCAACCGCACCGCCGGCCTGGATTTCGAAGTCTACGCGCTGCAGAGCGTGGTCGGGATCAGCGGCGAGGGCGAGGATGACGTGATCTTCCGCCCGTTCTATTCCGCCAATGATTTCACCGCCGCCGGCGAAAGCCACCCGGCCTATTACACCGTCAAGCGGCGGATGCGGCAGCGTTCGGAGAAGGAGCGGCTGCGCGGGGTGCGCAGCTCTTATCTGGGGTCGGAGGTCTACCTGACGCTGGTCGACCGGGCGCAGGCGCCGTATTCCTCGGGACTGGAGCAGCTGGCGGTCAACGCGCTGTGCACCAACCGCGACCTGCCGATGCTGCTGGCCACCGGCAATGACGACGTGTTCCACCTGCCCGAAGGCGGCCCGGTCACCAAGGTCACGCTGCCGGTCTCGCCGACGCGGCCGCATCCGACGCTGGCGCAGGGCGATACCGCCTGGCGGCTGATCTCGCATCTCAGCCTCAACTACGTGTCGATTGCCGAAACCGGCAAGGGCCAGTCGGCAGAGGCGCTGCGCGAGCTGGTCGGCCTTTATGCGCCTTTGGGCGACCGGGTGACGGAGAAGCAGCTGGAGGGGATCCTGTCGGTGGGCGCGCGGCCCATCGTGCGGCGGATGAGCGATGAGATCCTGTCGACCGCTGTGCGCGGCCTGGAGATCACCCTGGGCTTTGACGAGAGTTTTTTCGAAGGCAGCAACATCTATGCGCTGGGGGCCGTGCTGGAGCGGTTCTTCCGCGGTTATGCCAGCATCAACTCATTCACGGAGACAGTCCTGACGACTGAAAAACGCGGGGAAATTGCCAGATGGCGACCGGAAAAGGGCCTCGGCCGGATGATCTGAGCCTGTATGGCCGGCTGGCCATGGAGCCTGAGAAACACCACGTTTTTCAGGCCCTGAGGGTGTTGGAGGCGCATTTCGGTGACGCCCCGCGCCTTGGCGAAAGCCGCCGCCCGCGCCAGGACCGGCTGCGTCTGGGGCAGGAGGCTGAACTGGCGTTCCCGCCGTCGACCATTGCCGCGTTCAAACCGGCCGAAGGCGACAAGCCCGCGGTTCTGACCAACCGTTTCTTTGGCCTGTTCGGGCCGCAGGGGCCGCTGCCGCTGCATCTGACCGAATATGCCCGCGACCGCAAACGCAACCACCGCGATCCGACGATGGTGGCCTTTGCCGACATGCTGACGCACCGGCTGATGAGCCTCTTGTACCGCGCCTGGACGCAGGGCTCGCCCGCCGTCAGCTTTGACCGCGCGGACGATCCGATGGCGCGCAAGGTGTCGTCGCTGATCGGCTATAACGGCTTCAAGTTCACCGGCCGGGACGACATGCCCGATCTGGCCAAGCTGCATTTTGCGGGTCATCTGGCGAAAGGGGCAAAGAACGCCGAGGGGCTGGTGTCGATCCTGTCGGCGTTTTTCGAGGTGCCGGTCTCCTTGGAGGAATATGTCGGCAGCTGGCTGGAGCTGGAGCCGGACGACCGCTGGCAGCTGGGCTACGGCGGGCTGGGGCAGAGCACCAGCATCGGCGACAAGGTCTGGAGCCGGTCGGCCAAGTTCCGCATCCGCATCGGGCCGCTGACGCTGAAGGACTACGAGCGGCTGCTGCCGGGCGGCGCGGCGCTGAAACGGCTGCGGGCGATTGTGCGGTCCTATGCCGGCGATGTGCTGGACTGGGATGTGAACCTGGTGCTGGCCGGAGACGAGGTGCCGCGGGCGTCCCTGGGCGGCACGACGCGGCTGGGGCACACCAGCTGGGTGCGGTCGCGCCCCGATCCGGACGCGGATCAGCCGGACGTGAATGACTTATACCTGTACCCGGGATTAGGCGCCGGGGCCGAGATGCCTGTAGAGGGAGGGATTTGAGATGACCGAGATCAGCCGCGTGGCGCTGTTTGGCAAGCTGAACAAGCTGGGATACCAGGCCGTTGAAAGCGCAACCGTGTTCTGCAAGATGCGGGGCAATCCATATGTCGAGCTGGTGCATTGGATGCATCAGCTGCTGGCGCAGCAGGACAGCGATTTGCACCGGATCATCCAGCATTACGATCTGGATGCGGGCAAGATTGCCTCCGAACTCACCCGCGCGCTGGACATGCTGCCGCGCGGCGCCTCGACGATTTCGGATCTGTCGGACCATCTGATGGATGCGATGGAACGCGGCTGGGTCTGGGGCTCGCTGCTGTACTCCTCCTCCCAGGTGCGCAGCGGGCATCTGCTCTTGGGCATGCTGAAGACGCCGGCCTTGCGCAATATCCTGACGACCATGTCGCCGGAGCTGGCCAGGATCGGAGCCGATGACCTGGCGGACCATTTCAACGCAGCCACCGATGGCTCGCCCGAGGACCGGCTGGGCGCGCAGGACGGCTCCAACGTCACCGGCGGCGGCGCGGAGCCGGGCGAGGCCTCCGGTTCGATGGCGCCCGGTGCGATGGGCAAGGGCGAGGCGCTGCAGCAGTTCTGCACCGATCTGACCGAACAGGCGCGCAATGGCGAGATCGACCCGATTGTCGGCCGCGACGAGGAAATCCGCCAGATCGTCGACATCCTGATGCGCCGCAGGCAGAACAACCCGATCCTGACCGGCGAGGCCGGGGTGGGCAAGACGGCGGTGGTCGAGGGCTTTGCGCTGCGGATCGCGCGCGGCGACGTGCCGCCGGCACTGCATGATGTGCGGCTTCTGGTGCTGGACGTGGGCCTGCTGCAGGCCGGCGCCAGCATGAAGGGCGAGTTCGAAAACCGCCTGCGCCAGGTGATCGATGAGGTGCAGGCCAGCCCGGTGCCGATTGTGATGTTTGTCGATGAGACCCACACGCTGGTGGGGGCAGGCGGCGCGGCCGGCACCGGCGATGCGGCCAACCTGCTGAAACCGGCGCTGGCGCGCGGCACGCTGCGCACCATCGGCGCCACCACCTGGGCCGAGTACAAGAAATACATCGAGAAGGACCCGGCGCTGACCCGGCGCTTCCAGGTGGTCAAGGTCGATGAGCCGGGCATTCCGAAGGCGGTGCTGATGATGCGCGGCATTGCCTCGATGCTGGAAAACCACCACCGGGTGCAGGTGCTGGACGAGGGGATCGAGGCGGCGGTCAGCCTGTCGGCGCGCTATATCCCGGCGCGGCAGCTGCCGGACAAATCGGTGAGCCTGCTGGACACCGCCTGTGCCCGGGTGGCGGTCAGCCAGCACGCGGTGCCGGCCGAGGTCGACGACAGCCAGCGCCGCATCGAGGCGCTGACCACCGAGCTGGAGATCATCGGCCGCGATGAAACGGCTGGCTATGAGGTTGCTGAGCGGCGCGCGGCGGCGGAGGCCGCCAAGGCTGCCGAAGAGGAACGGCTGGCCGGGCTGACCGAACGCTGGGACAAGGAAAAGGCGGTTGTCGAAGGCATCCTGGAACTGCGCGCCAAGCTCCGGGAGGGGGCCGCGCCCGTGGACGCTGTCCCGGATGCCGGGGATGACGCCGCGGAGGGCGCCGCCGATAGCCCGCTCACGGACGACCAACGCGCCGAACTCATGCAGCAGCTGAAGGACAAGAACGCCGAGCTGGAGGCGCTGCAGGGCGATTCCGCGCTGATCCTGCCGATTGTGGACCATCAGGCGGTGGCAAGCGTGGTCGGCGACTGGACCGGCATCCCGGTCGGCCGCATGGTCAAGGATGAGATCGAGACCATTCTGAACCTGGAGGAGCATCTGGCGAAACGGGTGATCGGCCAGGACCACGCGATGAAGATGATCGCCAAGCGGATCCAGACCAGCCGGGCCGGGCTCGACAATCCGAACAAGCCGATCGGGGTGTTCATGCTGGCGGGCACCTCCGGTGTCGGCAAGACCGAGACCGCGCTGGCGCTGGCCGAGGTGCTGTATGGCGGCGAACAGAATGTCATCACCATCAACATGTCGGAATACCAGGAGGCCCATACCGTCAGCTCGCTGAAAGGCGCGCCGCCCGGCTATGTCGGCTATGGCGAGGGCGGGGTGCTGACCGAGGCGGTGCGGCGCAAGCCCTATTCGGTGGTGCTGCTGGACGAGGTCGAAAAGGCGCACCCGGATGTGCATGAGATCTTCTTTCAGGTGTTCGACAAGGGGGTGATGGAGGACGGCGAGGGTCGCATCATCGACTTCAAGAACACGCTGATCCTGCTGACCTCGAACGTCGGCACCGAGACCATCATGGACCTGTGCTCGGACCCGGATCTGATGCCGGAGCCGGAGGGCATGGCCAAGGCGCTGCGCGACCCGCTGCTGAAGGTGTTCCCGCCGGCGCTTTTGGGGCGTCTGGTGACGATCCCCTATTACCCGCTGTCGCCCGGCATGATCGCCGAGATCACCAAGCTGCAGCTGGGCCGCATCCAGAAGCGGGTGGAGGAGGCGCATGCGGTGCCGTTCTCCTATTCGGATGAGGTCGTCGACAAGATTGTCGAGCGCTGCCAGGAGCTGGAATCGGGCGGCCGGATGATCGACGCCATTGTCACCAATTCGATGCTGCCGGACATTTCCAATGAATTCCTGCGCCGCCTGATGGAGGGCGAGGAGGTCAGGAAGGTGGCTATCGGCGTCACGGACGGGGAGTTTTCATACGCGTTTGATTGATCGCGCCCGAGGGTAGTTAGTGGGGAGGAATCCAATGGTTAAACATGTTGTCATGGACATGAAGAACGTCGACATCAAGGCGTCGGGGCTGGAGATGGTTGTGCCGCCCAAACTGTCCTTCAAGGTTGTCGTCGAGCTGGACAAGAAAATGGAGAAGGGGGTCGAGAAAGACCCGCTTCTGCAGCAGGAGTTTCACGCCGGCGCCAGCGAAGTGTTCGAGCAGACCCGCGACACGATAGAGAAGAAGTGCAAGGTGTTCGACAAGGCCTTTGTCGAGATGGTCAACAAGGGCGCTGATGAAAAGACCATGGCGAAGCAGCTGAAAGGGCTGAACGAAGCGATCAAGAACGACATCAAGGTCGGTGAAAAAGCCGCCGAACTGGCCGCGCAGAAGGCCTGGGCCAACCTGCAGAAGAAGAAAAAGGAATGGTCCAAGTTCAAGATCAAGATCGGCGTCTCGATTGCCGGCACCCTGGCCGGCCTGGCGGTCAGCATTGCGGCAATGGCGACCTCGCCGTTTTCGGGCGGCGCGGGCGCGGCCTTTGCCATCATCGGTTTCATCAAGTCGGGTGTGTCGCTGGCCAAGGACATCGGCAAGCTGGCGGTCAACATCGAGCAGTCCAAGGTGATCCTGGTGAAGAATCTGGCGGTGGTGGAAAAGGCCGCCTCCAACCCCAAGCTCAATGCGGCGAACGAGGTCTCGGCGGCGGTGTTCCAGGAGTTCCTCGGCATCTCGCAGCCTTCGGTCAAGACGGTGGAGGATGCGGCAGACACGCTGAAGGCGAAATATGCCCAGATGATCGTCAAGATGCATGACCTGTCCAAGACCCTGAACAAGATCCTGAAGCAGCAGGAAAAGCTCAAGAAGGAGTTTCTGACCGAGGTCGGCAAGAAGCTGAAGAAGCACCCGATCAAGGACAAGAAGACCCAGCTGGTGATGGTCAGCAAGGCGCTGGATGCGGCGCTGGCCAACAATTACGATGCGGTGCAAAGCGCCATCGACAAGATCCAGATCATGTATGGCGAGGCCCGCGACTGGGCCAGCAAGATCAAGGATCTGATGAAGCGGGTGACGGCGCTGACGATCAAGGATCCCAAGGCGCTGAAAGTGTTCCGCGAGGGGCTGAAGTTCGCGGCGCTGGCGCTGTCGCCGATCGACGGCAACTCGATCGCCACCGGCGCCAAGGACCTGGCCCTGGGCGTTGGCGGTGCCGCGGGCGGCTATGCCTATGACAAGATCACCAGCAAGGCGCTGGACGGGACCGTGTTCGACGCGGCCTGAGACAAGACAAAAGACCGCCGGGCGCAGCAGACGCCCGGCCGAAACGGAACGACCGGGTGGAGAGAAAGATTGGACAGCAGCGCGCAAACATCAGTGACGCTTCGGGACCGGGCCCGGGAATTTGTTGAGCGCCCGTGGGTGACCAATGCGGTCCTGGGCGTGATCATCTTCAATGCCGTTACCCTTGGATTGGGCACCTCTGATACCGTCAACGCGCATGCCGGCGGGCTGCTGGATGCGATCGACAGGGTGGTTCTGGGCATCTTTGTCGCCGAACTGGCGCTCAAGCTTTTTGCCTATGGGCTGCGCTTCTTCACGTCGGCTTGGAACATCTTCGATTTTCTGGTGGTCTCGGTGGGCCTGCTGCCGGACAGCCAGGGCTTGTCAGCGCTGCGCGGCCTGCGGGTGGTGCGCGCCTTGCGGCTGCTGTCGGTGGTGCCGCAGATGCGCGCCGTGGTGCAGGCGCTGCTGGATGCGCTGCCGGGCATGGGCGCGGTGATCGTGATGATCTCCATTGTGTTCTACGTGTTCGGGGTGATGGCCACGCTGATGTATGGCAATGCTTTCGACGCCTGGTTCGGCACCCTGGGGCGGTCGCTCTATTCGCTGTTCCAGATCATGACGCTGGAAAGCTGGTCGATGGGCATCGTGCGTCCGGTGATGAAGGAGTTCCCCTATGCCTGGGCGTTCTTTGTGCCGTTCATCGTGATTACCGCCTTCTCGGTCCTGAACCTGTTCATCGGCCTTTTGGTCAATACCATGCAGTCGGCGGTGGAGGCCGAAGCGGAGGCCGAGTTCGAGCAGCTGCGCGATCTGGTCAAGTCGGAGACCGACGTGGTGGATGCGCATGTGCTGGAGCTGCATGAGGAAATCAAGGCTCTGCGGGCTGAAATCGCGGAGCTGAAAGGGCGGGGCGATGGCTGACAGCTCGCAGAAGTTCATCGCCCGCAACCGGGCACCGCGCGTTCAGATTGAATATGACGTGGAGCTCTATGGCTCAGAGAAAAAGGTGCAGCTGCCCTTTGTGATGGGGGTGATGAGCGACCTTGCGGGCAAGTCCGAAGTGGAGCAGCCCGCCATTGCGGACCGCAAGTTCCTGGAGATCGACGTCGACAATTTCGACGAGCGGATGAAGGCACTGGCGCCGCGCGCCGCCTTCACGGTGCCCAACACGCTGACCGGCGAGGGCAATCTGGCGGTCGATCTGACGTTCGAAAGCATGGCGGATTTCTCGCCCGGCGCCATTGCCGGCAAAGTGGAGGCTTTGCGCCCGCTGCTGGAAGCGCGCACCCAGCTGCAGAACCTGATGGCCTATATGGACGGCAAGACCGGGGCGGAAGCGCTGATCGAGACGATCCTGAACGATCCGGCACTGCTTTCGGCAGTGTCGGCGCCTGCGGCGGATGCCGATAGCGCCGCCGCGCTGGACAGCCTGCGCAATCTGGAGCTGCCTGAGGCGGCGGAAGATGACGGCAGTGACGTTCTGGCAGAGCTTGCGGCGCAAGCCCCGGAGGATGCAGCCAAGGAGGATGCATCGAGCGGTGTTCTTGATGCGCTGCGCGAGTCGGCGCCGGAGGATCAGGCCGCAGAAGATGACTCGGCAGGCGTGCTGGCGGGTTTGAGTGAGGCCGCCCCGCCGGAGTCAGACCAGCCGGATGAAACCGCAGGTGCCCTGGCGTCCTTGGCTGCGGCAGAGGTGCAGGAGGCTGCGCACGAGGATAGCGCAGACTCTGTTCTGGAAGGGCTTGCGCAGGCGGATGTGCCGGACCCGGACCCGGAAGCGGAGGAAGCCACTGGCGCGGTGCTGGCCGGCCTGTCGGCGCAGGCGCCGGAAGAAGATGCCGCGGAGGATGCATCAGGCAGTGTTCTTGAGGGGCTGCGTGCGGCGGAACCCGCGGCGGTGAAACCCGGGGACGAGTCGGCCGAGATTCTGTCAGGCCTGAGCGCCGCGGCACCGGTCACGGAAGATCCGGACGACGAAACCGGGGATGCGCTTGCGTCACTGGCGTCGGCAGAGGTGCCGGAGTCTGAAGAGGAAGATCAGGCGGATTCTGTTCTGGAGGGGTTGGCGCAGGCCGATGTTCCCGAAGCGGCGGACGCGGGCCGCTCTGGCGAGGTGCTCGCGGGGCTGGCGGCGCAGGCACCGGAGGACGGTGGCGCAGACGATGCCGCGGCATCCGTGCTGGAGAGCCTTGCAGCAGCGCCAGAGCCTGAGGAACAAGCGGAAGATCACACCGGCGTTCTGGACGCGCTTGCGGGCACCGAACTGCCGGAAGAGGCCGACACTGAAGCCGATGACGCGCTGGACAGCCTGGCGGATGCCAACATCGAAGAGCAGACCGCTGAAGATCACTCCGGCATTTTTGCCGGGCTTGCGGAACAGGCGCCGGAAGACGCCGCGGAAGACGATACCGCTGGTGCTGCCTTGGAGAGCCTGGCGGCGGCGGATGTGCCGGAAGCCGAAGAGGCCGAGGACCATTCTGCGGTTCTGGGAGAGCTGGCCTCGGCCGGGATTGAAGAAGAAAGCGATGACGCCGCCGAGGGCGCGCTGGAAAGCCTTGCCGCCGCCGGCGTGGACGAGCCGGAGGCCGAGGACCACTCGGGCATCCTGGAGGGTCTGGCGGAACTGGAGCCTGAGGAAGTCCAGGCAGACGGAGCCTTGGACGCCGCTTTGGAGAGTATGGCCGGCGTGGAAGGGGACGAGGATATCACCGGCGTTCTGGATGGGCTGACCGAAACGGAACTCACCGATGAGGATGACGGCGGGGAGGCTGCCGCGGCCTTGGAGAGTCTGGCGGGTGCCGCAATTGAGGAAGAGTCTGGTGACGGCGGTCTGGACGATGTTCTTGACGGCCTGCTGGAGGAGTCACCGGAAGAGCAGGACCCCGCCGGCGCGGCGGAGGATGCGCTGGCGGGCTTGGGTCCGGTTGAAGGCGCGGACGCCGCGGAGGACAGCTCCGGTGATATTCTGGAAAGTCTGCTGGAAGACGGCCTGGACGCGGAGGACAGCAGCGGCGGCGCGGACGGTACTGCGGATGTGACGGCCGGGCTGGAGGAACCAGATGAGGACACGGAGGAGGTTGATCTGGGTGCGGCGCTGGAAACGCTGGACGCGCCGGCAGAGGACGCAGCCGAGGATGGCGGGCTGGATGATCTGCTTGCAGATCTTGACAGCGATGCCACGCAGGACGACGCGGAGGACGACGGTCTGGACAGTCTTCTGGGCGATCTGACCGGCGGGGATGACTCCGCCGCGGCGGATGATCTGGATGCGCTGTTAAGCGATGCGGAGGACCAGCCGCCTGCGGAAGCCGCTGAGGACGGCAGCGGGCTGGACGATTTGCTGGGGGATCTGGACAGTCTGGACAGTAAGGAGGCTGAAGGTGAAGACGGCTCTGATCCGGCTGCGCTGCTGGCCGGCGGGGAGGAGCTGGAAGACGCTGCCGCGGAGGTTTCGGACGACGGCAGTCTGGACGAGCTTCTGAGCGACCTGGATGCGGAAGACAGCGCCGCGCCCGAACCGGCAGACGAGGATCCCGGAGCGGAGGAAGATGCCAGCCTCGATGATCTTCTGGGGGATCTGGGCAGCGATGAGGACGACGGTGATCTGGACGATCTTCTGGCGGGCCTCGGCGAAGAGGCGGCGGAAGAAGAAAGCGCGGAAGCGGACAGCGCCGAGGATGACCTTGATGCGCTGCTGGGCGGCTTGGGAGATGCGGACTCTGAGCTGGATGATCTGATCGGCGATGACGGTGATATGGACCTTGACGATCTGCTGGGGGATTTGGGGGACGGCGGCGCAGAGCCGGCGGCGGCAGGAGCAGATGCCTCTGAAGAGCCTGAGTTTGCCTATGGCACCATGAGCGCAGACCGCCCCGCGGCGCAGAAGCTGGAGCGGAAGCGGTTCCGGCTGGCGGTGCTGGGCGATTTCTCCGGCCGCGCGGCAAAAGGACAGCTGGAGACCGGAGACGGGCTGGCGGCGCGCAAGGCGATCCTGTTGGATCCGGATACGGTCGAGGATGTGATCGCGGGCTTTGCCACCGAGCTGGTCCTGCCGATCGGCAAGGATGGTGCCGGGATTGCGGTGAAGCTGGAGGATCTGGACGGGCTGCATCCGGATGAGCTTTATGAAAACGTTGAATTGTTCTCGGAACTGGTGGGCCTGCGCAAGCAGCTGCAAAGCGGCGCGACGGCAGATCATGCGGCGACTACGCTGAAGGCCTGGGCCGAAAAGCACGGCACAAAGGCGCGGGCGCCGAAACGGACTTCGGCAGGCAATTCGGTGCCGGCAGACAAGCGCCTGAGCGCCTTTCAACAGCTGATTGGCGCGGCCGGCATCACCCCGCGCGCGGCGTCGCCGGTGGAGGAGCTGCTGGCGCGCGTTGTGGGCCCGCATATCCGGGCGCTGCCGGATCCCGACGTGGCGGCGATGCAGAAGGCGGTGGATGAAGCGCTGGGGCACGCGATGCGGCTGGTGCTGCACCACCCGGAGTTCCAGTCGATCGAGGCGCAGTGGCGCTCACTGGACCTGATGGCGCGCTCGATCGAGGACGACGACACGCTGGATGTGATGCTGTATGACATTTCGGCAGAGGAATTGGCGGCGGATCTGGCCGCGGAAGAGGACCTGTCGAAAACCGGCTTTGTGCGGCTTCTGACGGAGGAGCCGCTGGATGAGGAGAACGGGCGCGGCGGGTATTCGGCGCTGATCGGCATGTACCAGTTCGAGGAAACCCCGCCGCATGCGGAGCTGCTGGGCCGGATTGCCCGGGTGGCCGCGCATGTGGATGCGCCGTTCTTTGCGGCGATCTCGCCGGAGTTCCTGAAGACGCCCAAGGCGGAGCGGCCCAAGCTGGTGGCCGATGCCTGGAACACGCTGCAGGGCATGGCCGAGGCCGGGCATCTGGGGCTGGTCAGCCCGCGGTTCCTGCTGCGCAGGCCCTATGGGGAAAAAACCGAGCCTTGTTACGAGTTTGAATTCGAAGAGTTTACCGAAACGGAAGGCTTGAAGGGCATGCTCTGGGCCAACCCGGCCGTGCTGGTGGCGATCCTCCTGGCGCGGTCCTTCCGGGAGAACGGTCCTTCGCTGCAGCTGGGCAAGATCATGACTTTGGGAGGGATGCCCTATCATTATGTGAACGACAAGTTCGGTGACCAGGTGGCGCTGCCGTGCACCGAGCGCAACATCGACTTGAACAAGATCGCGCAGGCGCAGGAACGCGGCTACATGGCGGTGAGCGCGGTCAAGGGGCGGGATGAAGTGCGGCTGACGTCTTTCAATTCTTTGAAAGGCAGTGAAATCCTGGGCCCCTGGACCGGATTGCCGGCACCTGAGCCGTCGCCGCCGGACCCGCGCGGGCTGCCGAAGCCGGCAGCACCTGCGGGCGGCGGGGAGGAAGATGAAGATCTGGATCTTGATTTGGATCCGGGCGGAGATGATGGGGATGATCTCGGCCTGGATGATCTTGATTTCGGGGGCGATGACGGTGATGACGATGGCCTCGGGGATCTGGATGACCTTTTGTCGTCGTTCGGGGATGACGGCGATGATGATGATGACGGCGGCGACGACGAAATGGATGCGGATCTCGCCGCGCTTTTGGATGATTTATGATGCGAATGTTTGAGAACACTGCCGGCGATTTCCGGCCCGGTTCCCGTCGCGGAAAGGAGGAGCCATGGTTGTAAGCAAGGGCCATGAAAACGACCTCGCCTGGATGTCGGGGACATATTCCGCCGACGGCCTGATGATGAGCCGTGCGATTGTGAGGGAGGGGCTGAGCAAGCTCACCGAGACCACCATCGAATTTGCGGCCACAAAGAGCCAGCCCAAGCTGCAGGACCTGGTCGGCAAGCAGATGAATGTGCATGTGATGCGCCAGCAGACGGAGCATCAGTTCAATGGGCTGTGCATTTCGGCCGAGTATCTGGGGTTCCGCAACGGCTATGAGATGTATGTGGCGGAGGTCCGCCCCTGGTTCTGGCTGCTGACCCGGACCAGCGATCTGCGGGTGTTCCAGGAAAAGACCACGGTCGACATCATCAAGCAGCTGTTCAGCGAGTACGGGTTCAGCGATTACACCGACAAGCTGAGCGATAGTTACGAAACGCGGGAATACTGCCTGCAATACCGTGAGAGCGATTATGCCTTCCTGTGCCGGCTGATGGAGGAAGAGGGCATTTACTTTTATTTCGACAGCCCGGCCGGCGACACCGCACGCGAGAAGCTGGTGCTGTGCGATGGTGTCAGCGGGCACTCTCCCATCAAGGGCGGCGCCAGCATCGAGTTTCACGCCCGCGACGACAGTGACCGGCGGCGCGAGGAGCATATCTCGGAATGGGCCAAGGAGGAAATCCTGACCCGCGGCAAGGTCACGCTGAACGATTTCAACTTTGAGACGCCCTCGGCGGATCTGACCGCGGCCACCGCGATTGCCAAGGGCAGCCACTCCTACAAGAACTACGAAGTTTACGACTACCAGGGCCGCTATCCGTCCAAGACGCCTTTGGGGGACAAGCGGTCGCGGGTGCGGATGGAAGCGGAGGCGGTCAGGCACATCCGCTGGCGCGGCGCGTCGAGCGTGGCGACGCTGGGCACCGGCAGCACCTTCACGATGGAAAAGCATCCGGTGAAGGAGAACAACAAGGAATACCTCGTCATCGAGACGGAACATCATGTCAAGGTGGCTTGGGATTATGGCGAGCGGGAGAGCCAGAAGAAGAAGGAGGTCGCAACCAAGGGCGCCATGCGGCGCGACCTGAAGCCCCGCAATATGGATGTGCCTGAGGAGATGGAACACGACGTCTATGCGTCGACCTTCAGCGCCATTCTGAAATCCGAACAGTTCCGGGCGCCGCTGGTGACCCCCTGGCCGGAAGTGCAGGGGCTGCAGACCGCAACCGTGGTCGGCCAGAGCGGCGAGGAGATCTGGACCGACAAGCACGGCCGGATCAAGATCCAGTTCCACTGGGACCGCGAGGGCAAGAAGAACGAGACTTCGTCGTGCTTTGTGCGGGTGGTGACCCCCTGGTCCGGTAAAAACTGGGGCATGGTGGCAATCCCGCGCATGGGCCAGGAGGTGGTGATCCAGTTCGAGGACGGCAACCCGGACCGGCCGATCTGCACCGGCATGCTTTACAATGCTGAAACCATGCCGCCCTATACCTACCCCGACGATCAGACCCAGCTGGGGATCAAGACCAACTCCTCAAAAGGCGGCGGTGGCTATAACGAGCTGATGTTCGATGACAAGAAGGACAGCGAACTGATGCGGGTGCAGGCCCAGAAAGATCACCAGATGCTGGTCAAGGACCGCTCGACGGTGACGGTGGGCATGGATGCGCCGGACCCGGAGGTGACGTCCGCGGATGAAAAGAGCTATGTGTTCACGGTTCAGCAGCACATGACGGAAACCGTGCACGAGGGGGACCGGACCGAAGTGGTGGAGACCGGCGACAAGTCGGAGACCATCCAGACGGGCAACATGACTTTGGACGTGGATACCGGCAACCTGACCGAGACCATTGCCCAGGGCAATCACAGTGAAACCGTGTCTCTGGGGAATCTGACCATTGACGTGACCGCCGGCAAGATCGCGATGAGCGCGGGCCAGGAAATTAAGCTGACCGTGGGGGCCTCCGAGGTCAAGATCGACAACTCCGGGGTCTCCATCAAGGGGCCGATGATCAAGATCGAAGGCACCGGCATGGTCGAGGCCAAGGCGCCGATGACCACCGTCAAAGGCGAGGCGATGCTGACCCTTAAGGGCGGCCTCACGATGATCAACTAGGTGGGCACAGATGTCGGCAAGATTTGAAAAGCTGGTGAAAATGCCCAAGGACCCGGTGGCCAAGCTGCTGTCGCGGGCAAATGTCATCCTGAAGACGCCGCTGGAAGCGCCGCCTACGGCGCTGGCGGGAACGGTGCTGGAGGAACTCGACCGCAAGGGGGCCCTGGTTGATCTTTTGCGGCTGCTGGCGGTGCTGCTGCCCCCGCGTGAGCGGGTCTGGTGGGCCTGTCTGGCGGCCCGCGACTACATCGGGCCGCGATCGGACCAGGATCCGGCCTCGCTGACGGCGTCGGAGGCCTGGGTGTTCGAGCCCAGCGAGGAAAACCGCGACAAGGCGCGGATCACTCTGGATCATGCCTATGTCGATGATGACACGGTGAATTGCGCGCTGGCGGTGCTGTATGCGGCGGGAACGCTGGGACCGGGGGAATTGAACCAGTATCCCGCCCCGGCGGGTGCCTCGGAGGCGGCGGCCTTTGCCATGAATATGGTGGCCTTGGGTCAATTGTCTGATAAGTTTGAAGAACACGGCGCCGTTCTGGTAGAGCGGGCACTGGATATTGCGCGCGGGGGCAAAGGGCAGGTCATCGAAGTCCCGATGCACGCGGCGCAGAATTGAAGGGGAGGATGTAAGACATGGGAATGCCACAGGCCCGGGTGACGGATCTGCATGCCTGCATGCTGCCCTCCACCCCGCCGCCGCCGGTGCTGCCGGTGCCAACGCCGATTTTGCCGCCCTGTGCGGTGACCGTGCTGGTGGCCAACCTGCCGGCTGCACGGCTGGGCGACATGTGCACGGCGGCGCCCTCGCCGCACCCGATCATCAAGGGCTCGGCGACGGTGCTGATCAACAGTATGCCCGCGGCGCGGGTTTTGGACAGCACCGCCTGCGGCGGTATGATCGCCAAGGGGGAATTCACCGTGCTGGTGGGAGGATAAGCCCGAATATGGGAGTGACGCTGAAATTTCAGAGTTCGGGTGCAATGCCCGGCGATGCGGCGCCTGTTCCGATGCGGGGGCCGAGTCTCACGGTGGGGCGCGGCGCCAGTTGCGACCTGGTGCTGCCCGACCCGGATCAGATGCTGTCGCGCAATCACTGCGTGATCGAGGACCACAACGGCAATGTGGTGGTGGTGGATCTCAGCTCCAACGGCACCTTTCTGAACTATTCCAAGATCCCGCTGGGGCGCACGCCGACACCGCTCAACAATGGCGATGTGCTGTGCGTCGGCAACTATGAGCTGGTTGTGGAAATCCGCGATGATCTGGCGGATGTGGGCGACATGATCGCGGCACCGGCGGCGCAGGGCCCGGCTTCCCACGGCAATGCGGCCAACGCGCCGGATCCGCTGCAACTGCTGGAGGATGCAGGCCCAGGCGGCGATTTTCTGGATGATTTGCTTGGCGAGGGGCTGAAGGGCCCCGCGCAGCTGAACCCGGTCGACCCGATTGACGAGCTGCTGCCGCCGATGGGCGAGGAAGAAGATCCGTTCTTCCAGAAAGCCAGCGACGGGCGCGAAGGCGAGGGCGCGAGCCTGGCAAACCACAATCCGACCGCCTCGGACGGGTTTGCCGCGCCGGCTGCGCAGTCAAGCGTGATTCCGGACGATTGGGACGATGATTTCCTGTCGGGCATCGGCGAGCCGGAAACGCCGGCGCCGCAGCCGGACCCGCAGCCTGCACCGCCGCCGCGCGAAGTGCCGCAGCCGCCGACAGAGCTGCCGCCTGCCGCGCCGCCGCAGGAAGCCCCGCCGGCACCGCCGCAGGAAATCCCTCCGGCGCAGGCCTCCGCTGCTCCTTCGGCGGAGGCGCAGGAGGCGGTTGCCGCCTTCCTCAACGGGGTGGGCGCCGATGTCAGCCTGGACCCGGCGGATCACGCCAGCACCATGGCGCGTATGGGCCGGGTGATGCGAACGCTGGTCACGGGTCTGCGCGAGATCCTGATGACGCGGACTTCGATCAAGTCGGAATTCCGCATCGAGCAGACGATGATCTCGGCAGGCGGGAACAACCCGCTGAAGTTTTCGATCACACCGGAACAGGCCGTGGAGGCAATGGTGCGCCCCGCGACCAAAGGCTATTTGTCGCCTGAGACCGCCGCCGAGGAGGCGCTGCGGGACATCAAGGCGCATGAGGTGGCGATGGTCACCGGCATGGAGGCGGCGCTGAAGGGCGTGCTGAAGCGTCTCGATCCCAAGGCGCTGGAAGCTCAGATCGAGGACAAGGGCGGCTTTACCGGCCTCTTGCGCGGCAAGAAGGCGCGGTATTGGGACGTTTACGAGCAGCTTTATGCGGAGATTTCCGACCAGGCTGAGAATGATTTTCACGACCTGTTCAGCCGCGAATTTGCGCGGGCCTACAAGCAACAGCTGGACAGGCTGAAGGAATGATTGGCGGCGCGCCCTGGCGCGTGCCCGCAAGTAAAAGGAGATCCCGGTGTCCTGGGACAGCAAGGTACTTTGGACGGAGGGGCTGTTTCTGCAGCCGCATCACTTCCAGCAGTCCGACCGATACAACGAGGCGCTGATTGCCGGGCTGGCGCGGCGGCTCAGCCCCTATGCCTGGGGGGTGAACGGGCTGGAGATCGACCATGAGGCGCTGAAGATCGGCCAGTTTGCGGTGAAGTCCTGCGCGGGGCTGACCCACGACGGCACGGTGTTCCGGGTGCCGATGGCGGATCCGCATCCGCCGGCCATGGAGGTGCCGACAACGGTCAAGGACTGCATCGTCTACCTGACCGTGCCGCAGCGCCGCCAGGGCGCGACGGAGGTCGATCTGAGCGGCGCCGAACGGTCGGCCAGCCGCCTGCGCCCGGACAAGCAGGAAGTGACCGATGTGACCTCGACCGAGCGCAAGCCGGTGGAGCTGGATGTGGGCAAGATGCGTCTGCAGTTTGCGCTGGAGGTGGATGACCTGGCCGACCTGCTGGCGATCCCGCTGGCCCGCATCATCGAGGTGCGCGCCGACAAGGAGATCGTGCTGGACCAGGCCTTTGTGCCGTCCTGCCTGGATGTGCGGGCGGCGCCCGCGCTCAGCGGTTTCCTGCGCGAGCTGGAGGGGCTGCTGGCGCACCGGATGGAGGCGCTGGCGGGCCGTTTGTCGGAGGCGGGCGGCGCCCGCGGGGTGGCGGATGTGTCGGACTTCATGCTGCTGGCGGTGGTCAACCGGATGCTGCCGCAGGTGCGCCATCTGCGCAATATCGAGAATCTGCACCCCGAACGCCTGTTCACCCTCTGCGCCGGGCTGGCCGGAGAGCTGTCGGTGTTCATGTCGACCGAAAAACAGGCGCCGGAGTTTCCGCCCTACACCCATGACAATCTGGTGGATTGCTTTGCGCCGGTGATCCGGGTGCTGCGCCAGTATCTGAGCTCGGTGCTGGAGCAGACCGCGATCCCGATCAAGCTGGAGGCGCGCAAATACGGCATCTCGGTGGGGGTGATTGCCGACCGCAAGCTGCTGGGCAACGCCGGCTTTGTGCTGGCGGTCAGCGCCGACATCCCGGCGGAGGACGTGCGCAAGCATTTCTCCGGCCAGGCCAAGATCGGACCCGTGGAGGAGATCCGCCAGCTGGTGAACTCGGCGCTGCCGGGGATCACCCTGCGCCCGCTGCCGGTGGCGCCGCGGCAGATCCCCTATCATTCGGGTGTGGTCTACTTTGAGATGGACGCAGACAGCCCCTATTGGCGCAAGATGACCACTTCGGGCGGGATCGCGGTGCATGTGTCGGGACAGTATCCCGGGCTCAAGATGGAGCTTTGGGCGATCCGTAATGCATAAGGGAAGATGCTGAGATGGCTGATTATGACGATCCCTTTGCCGAACCGGGGGATACCGACAAGACGGTGATCAAGCCGAACCCGGGCGGGCGGCGCCCGGCCGCGCCGATGCAGCAGCCGGAGGTGCCGCAGGCCCCGCCCGCGGCAGGACAGACTGCCGAGCCTGCGCTGGACGCCTATGGCGTGCCGCAGGCCGCCGCACCGAAACCGCAGGCGGCGGCAGGCGGCGCCAAGGCGCCGAAGATGGCGCTGACGGGGATGAACCAGCTGACCGCCTGTGCGTCGACCCTGTTTGCGCTGATTTCCCGCATCCGCAACCGGGCCCAGCATATGGACCCGGACGGGTTGCGCAAAAATGTCGTGGCCGAGGTGCGCGCATTTGAAAACCGCGCCCTGCAGGCGGGCATTGCCGCGCAGACGGTGAAGATCGCGCGGTATGCGCTGTGCGCAACACTGGACGATGTGGTGCTGAACACGCCCTGGGGCGGCCAGTCCTCCTGGGGCTTGCAGTCGATGGTCGCGACCTTCCACCGGGAGGTGGTCGGCGGCGACCGGTTCTATGACCTGCTTGCACGGCTGGAGAAGGAGCCGGGCAGCAATATCGACATGCTCGAGTTCCTCTACATGTGCCTGTCGCTGGGGTTCGAGGGGCGGCTCAGGGTGGAGCAGGGCGGCTCTGAAAAGCACCTGCAGATCCGCGGCGCGCTGGCCCGGATCATCCGCAATCAGCGCGGACCGGTTGAGCGGGACTTGTCGCCGCATTGGGAAGGGCTGGTCAAACCGTTCAAGGCGCTGTCGGTCTGGCGGCTGGTGTGGATCACGCTGGCGGCCACGGCTGCGCTCTTGATGCTGCAGTTTCTGGGCCTCAGCTGGATGCTGTCGAACCAGACAGAGAATGTGGTCGGGCAGCTGACGATCGTTGATTCCGGGCGCAAGGCAGAACTGGAACGGCGCGCACCGCCGCCGCCGCCGCCGCCGCTGGCGCCAACGACCGAAGAACAGGTTGCCAAGGTTGCGGGCTTCCTGGAGCCGGAGATCAAGGAAGGCATCGTGCAGGTCTTCCAGAAGGGCAACACGCTGATCATCCGGCTGACCGGCTCGGGCATGTTCGGCTCCGGCTCTGACCAGCTGAGCAAGGCGTTCCGCAGTCCGGTGAACCGGGTGGCCGAGGCGCTGAATGACGAAAAGGGCAAGATCATCGTGGCAGGGCATTCCGACAATGTGCCGATCCGTTCCTCCCGCTTCCCGTCCAATATGGCGCTGTCGCTGGCACGCGCAAAATCGGTGATGGCGGGCATGGCCAGCGTGATGACCGATCCCGACCGGCTGTCGGCCGAGGGCCGCGCCGACAAGGAACCGATAGCAGACAACAGCACCCGCGCCGGGCGGGCCAAGAACCGCAGGATCGAAATCCTGCTGGTTCAGGAGGTTGAAGGATGATCCGCCGTTATATTTTTCCCCTGTTCCGGTCGATCTATACCATCCTGCTGATCCTGGCAGCTGTGCTGTCGGCCTGTGTGTGGTTTTTCGCGCCGTTCATCGGCAGCGGCGACTGGCGCCCGTTTGACGGGGTCATGGCACGGCTGATCACCATCGGGGTGATCTTCCTGCTGTATTTCATCATCATCGGCCTGATCTTCTGGCGCCGCCGCCGCAAGGACAAGGAGATGACCGAGGAGATGGCCGAAGCGGCCGACACCTCGGAAGACGATGTGCTGTCCGAGGAAATCGGCGAGCTGCGCGGCAAGTTCAAGAATGCGATGAAGGAGCTGCGCAAGTCCAAGGGCGGCCGCCGCCACCTGAACGATCTGCCGTGGTACATTATGATCGGCCCGCCGGGCGCGGGCAAGACCACGGCAATTGTCAATTCCGGCCTGCAGTTTCCGCTGGCCGAGAAGCTGGGCAAGGCGGCGATTGGCGGTGTCGGCGGCACCCGCAACTGCGACTGGTGGTTCACCAATGACGCGGTGCTGATCGACACGGCGGGGCGTTATACCACCCAGGAAAGCGATGCGGAGGCAGATAATGCGGCCTGGCTGGGCTTCCTGGGGCTGATGAAGAAGTACCGGAAGCGGCAGCCGATCAACGGCGCGATCATTGCGATTTCGCTGTCGGATCTGTCGTTGCAGGATGAGATCACCCAGAAAAGCCACGCCGCCGCGGTACGCCGCCGTCTGGCGGAGCTGCGCGAAAAGCTGGGCGTGCGTTTCCCGGTTTATGTGCTGTTCACCAAGGCCGACCTGATTGCCGGCTTCCAGGAGTTCCACGACAGCCTGGGCAAGGAAGACCGCGAACAGGTCTGGGGCTTCACCCTGCCGCTGCCCAAGGGCAAGAAGGAGCAGGCGCCGATTGCCGGGTTCGATGAGGAGTTCGGCCTGCTGCTGGGGCAGCTCAATGCGCAGCTTCTGGAAAAGATGCAGACCGAGACCGACCATCAGCGCCGGGCACTGATTGCGGGGTTCCCGGCACAGGTGGCCTCGATGCGCGGGGTGGCGCGCGAGTTCCTGACCGAGGTGTTCCAGGACAACCGCTATGAGCAGCGTCAGATGCTGCGGGGGATCTATTTCACATCCGGCACTCAGGAAGGCACGCCCATCGACCGGCTGATGCTGGGGATGGCGCAGACTTTCGGCATCGGGCGGCAGGCGATTGGCTCGGGGCAGGGCACCGGGCGCAGCTTCTTCCTGACCCGGCTGTTCGAGGGGGTGATGTTCCCGGAAGCGGGGCTGGTGTCGGCTGACGACAAGGTCGAGCGCCGCTACCGCTGGACCCGCCGGATTGCCATCACCGCCACCGTGCTGGTGGCGCTTGCAATGGGCGCGCTCTGGGTGCGCTCCTACCTCAGGAACACTGATCTGATCGCCCAGGCCGAGGGCCAGGTCTCGGCCTATCAAGCCGCCGCAGCGCAATTGCCGCCGAGCCCTGTCGGGGACACCGACCTGGTGCCGGTGGCAGCGGCGCTGAACAATCTGCGCGATATGCCGGGCAACCCGGTGCTGTCCGATCCGGAGCCGGATGGGGCGATGACCTATGGCCTGTACCAGGGCGAGGTGATCGGCACCCAGGCGGCGCAAACCTACCGCGCGGCGCTGAACCAGCGGCTGCTGCCGCGGCTGCTGGTTCGGCTGGAGCAGCAGATCGAGGGCAACATCAGCAACCCCGACACGCTTTATGAGGCGCTGAAGATCTATCTGATGCTGGGCCTGCAGGGACCGATGAACCCCGATCTGGTCAAGGAGTGGATGCGGCTGGACTGGGAAAACATTGCCTATCCCGGCATCGCCCGCAGCCAGCTGCGCGCCGATCTGATGGACCACCTGACCGCGCTCCTGTCGCAGCCGATGGAGGAGATTGCGCTGAATGGCCCGCTGATCACCCAGGCGCAGAACATCCTGTCGGAAATGCCGCTGGCGCAGCGGGTCTACAACGGCATCCTGAATTCGCAGCAGGCGACGGCGCTGCCGAAATGGCGGATTACCGATGTTGGCGGGCCGTCGGTCACGCGCGTGCTGGTCAGGAGCTCCGGCAAACCGCTCAACGACGGGATCGAGGGGATCTTCACCTATGACGGCTTCCACAACGTGTTCCTGCCGGAGGCAGTCAGTGTCGCCGAACGGGTGCATCGCGAGGCCTGGGTGCTGGGCGAGCAGAATGAAGCTGCCCAAAATGAGGCGGTCCTGCTGAAGCTCAGCCGCGACGTGCTGGATCTCTACTATAACGACTTCATCAGCCGGTATGACCAGATCCTGGGGGATATCGACATCATCCCGCTGGAATCGCTGTCCCATGCCGTGGAGGTGACAAATGTGCTGTCCGGGCCGACCTCGCCGATCGTCAATATCCTGACTGAGGTCAGCAACGAGACCCGGCTGAACGAGGACAAGTCGGTTCTGGATGCAGGCACGCTTGGTGCAGGCGCGCAGAATGTAGCGGCGATCGAGGCGCGGTCCAACTTGTCGATCCAGGGCCAGATCCTGCTGGAAGCGCTGGTTAATTCGGCCACAAACGCACCGGGGCAGGCGGCCAAGCCGCCGGGCGCCTATGTGCAGGAGCGGTTCGAATGGCTGTTTAATCTGGTGAACCGGCCTGAGGGCCAGCCCTCGCAGCTGGATGATCTGATGGGGCAGCTGCAGCTGGTCTATCAGGAGCTGAACAAGATGTCCTTCTCTGGCGTGGCCACGGGCGGGCAAAGCGGCCAGGCGCTCTTGCAGTTCCAGCAGACCGCCAGCCGGATGGGTGGGCCTCTGCCCCGCTGGGCGACGCAAATCTCTGCTGGCTCTTCCGGGATCACCTCAGAAGGCACCCGCGCCTCGATCAACGCGCGCTGGCAATCGGCAGTGCTGCCATTCTGCGAACAGGCTCTGGCCAACCGCTATCCGTTCAACCGCTCGGCACGGGCCGATGTGGCAATGGCGGATTTTGCCAAACTGTTCGCGCCGGGCGGGATGATAGACGGGTTCTTCAATGATCAATTGTTGAAATATGTGGATACCCGCAGCCGCCCCTGGACCTGGAAACGGGTCAATGACGTGGATCTGGGCATCAGCCCGGCCGTGCTGCAGCAGATGCAGTATGCGGCTGAAATCAAGGAGGCATTTTTTGCCGGCGGCGCCCAGCCCGCGGTGCAGTTCCAGATCACCGTCAACGCGCTGGATCCCAAGGCCAAGGAGGTCGTGCTGGAGATCGACGGCACCAAAGTGGCCTACAACCACCGTTCCGGCGCGCCGACGCCGGTGGCGGTGACCTGGCCGGGCTCGGTCGGGTTGGCACGGATCACCCTCTTGCCGCAGAAGCGTGACGCCGAGAACGTGATGTCGCGGGACGGGCCCTGGGCCTGGTTCCGGCTGCTGGATGCTGCCGAAGTGCGGCGCACCAATGTCTCCGACCGGCGCCGGGTGAATTTCCGCGTTGGCGGCCGGCTGGCGCTGTTCGAGCTGCAGTCCGGTTCGGTGATCAACCCCTTCGCCCTGCCGGCGATGGCGAAGTTCAGCTGCCCGAAGTCGATGTGATGGCAGGGTTCGGCGCATTCGGTAAGATGCCCTCGGTTGGCGACTTTTTCCGGCTGAACACGCCGGGCGGGTTCGTGCGGGTGTGGGATGAATGGCTGCAGCAGGTTATGCTGGAGGGGCAGGGGGCTTATGGCTCCGGGTTCGACGCGCATTACATGTCGGCGCCGATCTGGCGGTTCACCCTGCCGGCCGGGCAGGCCGGAGCAGGGAAGGTAATGGGGGTGATGATGCCCTCGGTCGACCGGGTCGGGCGGCGGTTTCCGCTGACGCTGATGGCGGGTGTGCCGACGCCGGGGCCTGCGGCCCTGGACCACCTCAGCGAAGGGGCGCTGTTTGAACGGCTGGAGGATGTGGCACTGGATGCATTGGAGGACGAGATGACCAAAGACAGCCTGGCAGAGGCGCTTGCAGGTATTCCGGTTCCGGACAGGCAGACGGTTGTGCCGCTGGGCTCTGCCGGTGCGGCAATCACAGTGACCGGGGTGCAGGGGCGGGAGGCGCTGCCGCCAGCCCTGTCGGGCGAATTGCTGGAGCAACGTCTGTCCGGCTGCAGCCTGTGGGCCGCGGTGCTGGACGGGGAGCCGCGCATGATGGCCTGTCCCGGCCTGCCGCAGGGCGGCAGTGCGATGGGACTGTTTGATCTGGCTGCTCCGGTCTGGAGCGGGGCACGGCCGCTATGATGAACCCGCTGCGCAAATACCGCTACACCGCGCAGACCCACGTCGGGCTCGTGCGCAAGGTCAACGAGGATGCGGTTCTGGCGCTGCCGGAGCATGACATCTGGCTGGTGGCGGATGGCATGGGAGGCCATGATGCAGGTGATTTTGCCAGCCGGCTGATTGCCGATGCCGTGGCAATGATTCCGCTGGGCTTGGATCCGGCGGCCCGGATGCATGCGCTGCGGGATGCGATCCAGAATGCGCATAAAGCCATCCGCGCCGAGGCGGCGGCGCGCGGCGGCGGCACCATCGGATCTACGGTCGCGGCGCTGATCATGGCCAACCAGCATTTTGTCGGCCTCTGGGCTGGGGACAGCCGCATCTACCGGCTGCGCGGCGGGCACATCGAAATGCTGACCGAGGATCACTCGGCGGTGGCTGAATTTGTGCTGGCCGGCAAGATGACCTGGGACGAAGCGGAACAGCATCCGCAGTCCAATGCCATCACCCGTGCAGTGGGTGTGGGAGACGAGCTGGAGATCGACAAGATCCGTGGCGAGACTGTGCCTGGCGACCGGTTTCTGATCTGCTCTGATGGTTTGACCAAATATGCGACTTTTCAGATCCTGGAGGACGTGCTGGGCGGCACGCCGCTGGAAACCGTTGGCGACCAGCTGATTCAAATCGCGTTGAATGGCGGCGGCGGGGACAACATCACGGCGGTGGTGGTCGACGTGACCTGACACGGCCGTTTTCCGCTAGGATCCAAGCAGAAGATTTTCCCGCAGGACATTGCCGCCGCCGGACCGCCGGGCGAGCGGGTATTCTCCGGGCCGGGTGCCTGAGCAGCCATTGGTTCAGGGCTTGGCAGTCACCAGGATGCGGCTGTCCAGCGAGCGGATGCTGCTGGAATCCGCCTCATAGCTGGCCTGCAAGGCTTCGGCGAAACCCACCGCGCTTTCAGAGGTCGGGCGCATGCCGTCAAACAGCGGCTCCGACGAATGCAACACAACAACTTTGCTCTTGCCCAGGGTGCTGTCATCGACTTTGAACGCGATGCCGCCGCCGGATGCGGATTCCTCCAGGCTGTAGGCGACCCGGACCGGGACTTCGCCGGCCGCGCCGCCGCGCAGGCTGGCCACCGCATTATCCGACCGCGAGATATTCGGCAGCAAATGGAACACATTGCCTGACACATCAAGGATCGACACGGTCAAATAGCCGTCGGTGACGTCATCCGGCAGCACCACATCGATGACAGGGTTTTCGCCGACAAAAAAGCGGCCGGAAGGGTTGGGTTCCACGGTCTCGCCGCCGACGGCAAACGCCACTTCGGCGCCGCCGGGGGGGGCTTTGGGCAGGTGCTGCTCAACCACGCAGAGCGAGTCGTTCAGCACCTCCACATCCAGAACAACCTGCCGTTCATGGGCCAGTGCGCGAAGCGCGTCGAACAGCTCCAGCCGGGTGGCGGTGCTGGCAACCCGGCCGCTGATCAGCACGGGATCATTGGGCGCATAGCCGTCGTAATGACCGTTTCCGTCACGCAGCAGCGGGCCGCAATCGGCAAAGGCCTCCATCACCGCCTTGACCTCTGCCAACGGCAGCATTGGCAGTTCGAACCGGATCTCGGCCTTGCCTTCCAGCGCGCCGGGCAGACCGTTGCGGAACATCTCGTTGAGCATTTCCGCAACATTGGTGTCGTCAGTGGTGCCGGTGAGCCGCGCCTTGTTGTTGCTGATCACCAGACGCCATTCGCGCAGCCCCTCCAGCGGCTTCACCGTGTCCAGCACATCGGCCCCCCAGGTGTCGGCGATTGCACCAGTGGCCAGAGTCAGATCGGCATCCTGGGACAGCGCCAGCAGGGCGTTGCGCGCCGCCTCGGACGGCACATTGCCGACAATCTGCAGCGGGCCATCGGCGGGTTTCTCGGCAATCAGTGAATACGGGCGCGCAACCGGGTAGGAGGGCCCGAGGAAGCTGTCGAGCTTTCCGGTGAAAAAGGCGCCCGCCCCGCCGCCGCCGATCAGCAGCAGGACCGCCAGTCCAGCCCACAGCCCGCCGCGCCCGCCCTTGCCCCCTGATGCCCCGGCCGGAGACGGCTTGGAAGCGGGGGCGGGCGGCGGTGCGGGTTTGCTGGTCTGCGGCACGATGATGGTGGCGTCTTCAGCCGGGGCATCCAGCACATCGCTCAGGCTGCCGCCATCGGGGGTGTCCAGAAATGCCAGCACCTCAGCAGCTGTCTGGAACCGGTCGTTCGGATCGGGCGCGCACATCCGCTCGATCAGTGTTTTCAGCGGCTCAGGAAGACCATCCGTGTCAAGGTGTTTCTGTTTGTTCTCAACCACTTCCATCGGATTGGCGCCCAGCTTGGGCGCTGCGCCGCGGAAATTGGCCAGAAGCAGTGCGCCCAGCGAGTAGATATCCGAGCGCGCGTCGGTGTTGCCGCTCATCTGCTCGGGCGCGGCATAGGAATACTTGCCGGCAAACTCATTGCCGACAATGGTCTGGGCGCCCGGGTTGGTGTCCTTGGCGATGCCGAAGTCGATGATCACCGCCTCGGCCGGGTCGCCGCCGCGCAGGATGATATTGTCGGGGCTGAGATCGCGGTGGACGATGTTGCGGGCATGCGCGGCCTGCAGCCCTTCCGCCACCCGGCGGCAGATCACCAGCAGGTCCTCAGCCGCCATCGGCCCCTGTTTCAGCCGTTTGTCGAGTCCCGGCCCTTCGACGTAGTCCATCAGCAGGTAGATATGGCCGTCCGGCGTGCGGTGGTTTTCCGAATATCGCACCACGGCGGCATGGCGGATTTCGCGGATATTCTCTTCGCGCGCCATCAGGACGGTAAAGTCCTCATTGGCGGCCAGTTCCTGCTTCAGTACCTTCAAGGCCACCAGGTTGCCGGAAATTTCCGAGCGTGCCTTGTAAACATGGGACGTGCCGCCGCGGCCCAGCAGGCATTCAATCCTGTAGGTATTGTTCAGCAGATCACCCGGCTGGAACAAGTCGCCAGGGCGCGATTCAAGCATGTAGTTCTCCCTGGCCCTAAATCCGGCGCGGGTCCGGGCTGCGCTTAGCCCAGAGCCTGGAATTCAACGCGGCGGTTTTCATCGGCGCGCGTGTTGTTCTCGTTAAAGGGTGCGGTTTCGCCCATGCCGATGGCTTTGAGCATATCTTCGGCAACGCCGCAGGAGCTGATCAGGTGGCGGCGCACTTCCTGTGCGCGCAGCAGCGACAGCCGCTCGTTATAGGCCGCCGAGCCGGAACTGTCGGTATGGCCAATGATCTGGAATACGGTGCCATCCAGCGCCTTCATCGACGCGCACATATTGGCCAGTTTCGGCGCCTGGTCGGCACGCAGCGCGGCGCTGTCGAAATCAAAGGAGATTTGCACATTGATCTGGGTCTGCCGGTCGACCGGATTGTATGCTTCTGCAGCCGCGGCCACGGTTGCTGTTTCTGCCGCCGGATCTTCTGCCGCGGATGCGCTGCTTGGCACGATCACTAGGCCGCGGGTCTTCTGTTTCTTGAACGCTTCGGTGATTTCCTCGACCGACAGTTCGCCGCCGGATGACTGCGCCTGCGCAAGTGGTGCGAAAACCAGGCCGGCACCCAATACACTAGCAAAAATTCCATTCAGGCGGACCATGCTCAGCACCCTCCCCTACCGTTGCAACATTGCTGGCAGTCTATACCAGCACCTGCAGCCTGCCAATGGCGTGCAGAGTGCCGCGCGGGAAAAAAACACGGTGTTTCCGGCAAGTTGTAATCAGGGGGGTTTACTGCGGGGCGGGTAACGATTGAAATGGGCGCAAATGGACCGGGAGGGAAAATGCGGGTTCTTCCAGCTGTCATAATAGCCATTGGCCTGGTGCTGGCCCCGGCCGTCTGGTTCGGGCTCAGCTGGCTGCTGAGCGAAGAGGACTTCCAGGGTGCGGGCGGCGTGGATTCCACCGCGCGGATCGAGATCGAGATGCTGCGCCAGCAGGTTGAGGATTTGCAGGCCCGGATGTCCGATCTGCAGAACGAGATTGCGAGCCTGCCCGCCGGAGGGGCAGGCGACGGCAGCCCTTTCACTGATGACGCGGCCGGCGAGGCCGCTATCTGGAACCAGACTGGCGGCGCCGATCTGGACTATGCCCAGGTGGTTCTGATTGCCGACCGGCTGAATGTGAACCGCGGGCTGAGAGTGACCGGCGGCAGGTATCTGACGGAGAAACTGGGCCGCCCGCGGGAGGATCTGAACGACACCTGCCAGCCGATGACCAACCCGGAGCTGAAGGAGAAGCTGGTGACCGAGCAGGTCGGACCGATCCGCGTCAGCATGCTGCGCCCGGCAATCGAAAGCCTGAAGGTGGTGTTCGAGAATATCCGCCAGGCAGATCCGGATCTTTACGCCCGCATCAATACCGCCGGGGCGCTGTGCGTGCGCCGTATCCGCGGCACGTCGAATTCGCTGTCCACCCACAGCTACGGGCTGGCAGTCGACCTGAACATCGACGGCAAGCTGGACAATTTCACCGATGGCAAGACCCAGCTCGGGCTCACCATCATGGCGGATTTCTTCTATGATCAGGGCTGGGTCTGGGGCGCGGGCTTCCGGCGCGAGGACAGTATGCATTTCGAAATCAGCCGCCGCCAGCTGGATGCGTGGCTGGCTGAGGGCCAGCTGTAAAGGCTCTGTCCCGGCCCCGGTCAGGCGGACCGCAGCAGGACTTTGCTGGAATTGATGGCTGCTGCAATCCGCTGGTAGCGCACAATCGACCGCGTCGGCGAGGTTTCAGCTGAGCGCAGCAGCTGGGTCTGCGCCTGTTCCAGGACCGCAAAGGCCTGGGCCGCCGCTATGGCCTGCCGTTCGGGGGCAACCGCTATCAGCGGCCGGTTCGATTTCTGCGTATTGTCAATGGTGCGCAGCTTGGCCCGCGGTTTTGCCGGATCCCGGTTCTCCAGTGCGATCTGGCGCAGGTCGCGCGACGCCTGGCGCAGGACTTTGCGCACCGGTGCATGGCCGGGCAGACCCGCCATGTCCTTTTCCAGTGTTTCGAACCTCTCAGCCAGGCAGTCAATGAGATAGGGGCCGGCGCCGCCGCAGAGCGTACGGATTTCTTCAACCCGGCCATCAACTTCATCTGGCGATCTCAGACGTTTGGAGACGGAACGCCCGTTTGCAAAACCTATGTTGCCGGCTTGGCCGTCGCCGCCGCTGCCGCCACCGGCACTGACACCTCCACCGCCGCCATCACCGCCGCCATCGCCGCCGCCATCGCCGCCGCCGTCACCGCCGCCATCACCGCCGCCATCACCGCCGCCGTCACCGCCGCCATCACCGCCGCCATCACCGCCGCCATCGCCGCCGCCGTCACCGCCGCCGTCACCGCCGCCGCCATCGCCGCCGCCATCGCCGCCGCCGTCACCGCCGCCGCCATCGCCGCCGCCATCGCCGCCGCCATCGCCGCCGCCGTCACCGCCGCCATCGCCGCCGCCATCGCCGCCGCCGTCACCGCCGCCATCGCCGCCGCCATCGCCGCCGCCATCGCCGCCGCCATCGCCGCCGCCGTCACCGCCGCCATCGCCGCCGCCGTCACCGCCGCCATCGCCGCCGCCGTCACCGCCGCCATCGCCGCCGCCATCGCCGCCGCCATCACCACCGCCGCAGCCGCAGCCGCCGGCTTGGCTATCCAAGGGGCTGTTGAGGAAACAAGTAATCAGGACCAGGAACAAAGCACGATGTAACGACATCAGCTTGAAATAGGACGGTTATCCTTCCAGTCCATACGCCTGACGGATACCCCGCTGGGTTCCGGGGCCGAAGTCCCCGTCAATGGCGCCTGCGTAGAAGTTGTTGTCTTGCAGTTTCTGCTGCAGGGCACGCCGGGTTTGCGGAGTGAACATATTCGGGCGTTCGCTCAGCAGGTTCAGCACATCGGAACTGCCGCTGCGCAGTGCTGCGTACAGGTAATGTGCTGAATCTTCCGGTCCTTTCGAAGGGATCAGCCCATCATCGATCAACGCTGCAAAATTGAACTGCGCTTGCGGATGGCGCAGGTCTGCGGCGCGTTCAAAAAAGCTCAGCGCTTTCTTCGGGTTGGCCGGAAGACCCAATCCCCCCTGATAGTGGAGGAAGCCGAGATCGTTGATCGCATCCGCAAAATCCTGAGCCGCGGCCGCCTGATACAGTTCCAGCGCTTTGGCTGGGTCCGCCTCGACCCCGGTGCCGCGCTCAAAAAGCTTGGCCAGCTCGAATTGCGCCTCGGGCGATCCCGCTTCCGCGGCGCGCTGAAGGAAGTCCACCGCCGCCTTGGGGTCAAACCGGCCTTCATTCGGGTTCAGACGGATATATGCCAGACCCAGCATCGAGCGGGTATCGCCAAGTTCGGCCAGCGCCAGCAGCTGTTCTTCCTGATCCGGTTTCAGCGCGGCCCAGGCTTCGGAAGCATCCGCAACCGTGACCGGTGCGTCATCCGCGCCCGGGCCGGCCAGATAAAAGGGCACTCCGGTCAGCGAGCCATAGGTATGGGGTTCCTGCAGATTGGCGGTGTTTTCCAGCACCCGGTCCCGCACCTGGCGGAACATCAGGCTGATTTCCAGTCCCGGCTGCACCATTTTTTCCATCAGCGCCGTGGCATAGGGCGAATTGCTGCCGCTGCCGTCCAGCGCGACCTGGCCATCCTTGGCGGCAAAGGCCACCAGTGTGCCGCGGTCCGGGTCGGCTGGCGCCATGCCGCCGCCGCCGCGGGTGGTTTCGGTGGTTTCGGCGGTTTCGGTGCTGCTTTGCTCATCCAGAGCGATCGAATCGCCCAGCGGGTTGTCGCGGCAGCTGTCGAGGATCACGATACGCATCTTGCGGGCCCGGTCCACCGCACCCAGCAACTGTTTCAGGGACAGCGACTGGCGCTGCACATCGCGGTTGCTGGCCACTCTGGCATCTGCAGGGATCAGGAAGTTTTCGCCCTGCACCTCGATTCCGTGGCCGGCGAAATAGACCAGCGCCAAATCGGCGACTTCCGAGCGGAAGGCAAAATCATCAAGCAGCTGCACCATTTCCGAAGTGCCCGGATCCAGCGCCAGGCTGACGTCAAAACCGATCCCTTCCAGAGTGTCCGCCATTGCCACCGCATCGTTGCGGGTATTCTCCAGCGGCGGCAGATGCTGATACTCTGCCACGCCGATCACCAGGGCAATACGGTCGCTTGCAGCCTGCGCCCCGGCCGCGAGCAGCAGGCAGGCGGTGAAAATCAAGGATTTGAAAAGGAAAGACATGCGAATATCCGGGCTGGCAGTTTCTGCTATGGCCCAATGTAGTCCGCGGCTGCGGCAAAGAAAAAGAAAATTCGCCGCGGCCGGCAGCGGCAATACTGCCCCGTCCGGTCCAGGGCGGGGCAGTCAGATATCAGGTGCTTGCCAGGCTGCTTGCGGAGCGCAGCCGGTCACGCAGCTTTTCCAGGGTGACGCCGGCCGCCGCCGCCGGAAGATCGGCCGGTCCGGACTCTTCGACCTGGTCCTGCACCCGTTTGTAAAATCCGGACAGCCCGGCCAGGGTCTGGATCACCAGATCAAAGTCCTGCAAAGAGCGCAGCTCCTGGCTGGTGGGGGCGGTGCCCCGTTCCAGCACGTCGAGGACAACGTCTTCCAGCGTTTGCATCTGGCTGCGCAACTGTTCCATCTCCCACGCCGAAGCGGCGCAGAGTTCGCTCAGGGCTTTGTCGGGGTGCTGCATGGTTACAGCCGCCCGACGACCTGTTCAATGGCCTGTTTCATCGTGGCCACCGTGAACGGCTTGCGGACAATGTTGTTGAGGCCCAGCTTCTTGCCAACCTGGATCATCTCCGGGGTCGGCTTTCCGGTCACCAGAATGAAGCCGACCCGCTGGGTCACCTGATGGCCGCGCACCGCCTGCAGCAGTCCCAGCCCGTCCATGCCCGGCATGTTGTAGTCCGACAGCACCAGGTGAACCGGAGTCTGGGTCAGCTTCTGGTAGGCAGACTGGCCGGCGTTTTCGACCATGTAGTTCTTGATGCCGATCTCATCCAGGCTTTGTGTGATGATCCCCCGGCTCGTCGACATGTCGTCGACAACCATAACGCGGAGAGAGTCTTTCAAGCTCATTTTTCTTTCCTTCTGCTCTGCTTGCAGCTGTGGTCAGGATGTTCTGCCAGCGGGTGAGTTGACATAAGTGGTGATCCCGGCCGTCTTCAGGTGCTGCGCTGCCGGGCCTGACATGCGCTCGGAGTGGCCGATGAAGAGGGTGCCGCCCGGGTTCAGGGCGTTCTGAAAGGCGCTCCACACCTTCTGCTGGGTCGGATTGTCGAAATAGATCGCAACGTTCCGGCAAAAGATCGCATCGAACTTGCCCCGGAACGGGAAGGGTTCGATCAGGTTCAGCACCCCGAAGGTGATCAGCTTGCGCAGACTGTCCGGCAGCCGCCCGTCCGGATCCCGCTTGGGCACAAGCTTGCTGTATTTGGCGTCGATCTGGGCCAGTTCGTCCTCGGGGTATTTGGCGGCCTGGGCATGGCGCACCACAACCGGGTCGATGTCGGTCCCCAGGATTTTGAAATCCAGCTTTGCCGCGTCCGGGCAGAGATCCAGCACTGTCATCGCAATCGAATACGGCTCCTGCCCGTTGGAGCAGCCTGCCGACCACAGCCGGACCCGCCCGCCGCGGCGCGCCTGTTCGATCAGCGGCGGCAGCACGTCATGGCGCAGCGTCTCGAAATGATGCGGTTCCCGGAAGAAATGGGTCACATTGGTGGTCAGCAGCGACAGCAGCCCGCTGCGCTCCTGTTCGGCATCGGGACCGTCCAGGCAGGCGAGGTAATCCTTGAAGCTGGTGAAATTGCGCTGGCGCAGCTTGCGCGCCAGGCGGGAGGACACCAGGGGCTTCTTGCTTGCCGCCAGGGCCAGTCCGAAGTGCTTATGCGCGAATTTCGCAATGGCCTCGAATTCCTGGTCCGTAAGCGAAAAGCTTTCGGCGGCGGGAGTGATGGTACCTTCAGCGCTCACGGCATCACCTGCTCCGGGGCCGAGATCACCGCATCCAGATTGATGATGCGCACCATGGTGTCATCATGCGAGATGATGCCCTGGATGTACTCCATCGTGTTGCGGCTATCCACAGGCGGTGTGTCCTGGATGTCATCCGGGTTGATCGAGATGATCTCGGAAACCGATTCCGCCAGCAAGCCAACCGGCTTGCCATGGACCGAGACGACGATGACCACGTTGCGCTCGCTGGCTTCGGTCTGTTGCAGGCCGAAGCGGGCAGAGAGGTCGTAGATCGGGATCACCGCGCCGCGCAGGTTCATCACCCCCAGCACATCGGCCGGGGCATGCGGCAGGATGGTCACCGGCGACCAGCGCCGGATCTCACGGATCTGGGTGATCTTCAGGCAGAACGCCTGCCCGGCCACGGTGAAGCTGACAAACTCGCTGTGTTCAGCGTGTTTCACTTCCTGATCGGTTTGCTTCACTTCAGCTTGCATTGCTCATTCTCCGCTCGGTGTCAAAGGCGGCCGCCGTGGGCGAAGCCGCAATGATGCTTTCAGGGTCCAGGATCATGGCGATCTTGCCGTCGCCCAGGATGGTTGCCGCCGCGACGCCGGGGATCTCCCCGCAGACGCCGTCCAGGCTCTTGATCACCACTTGCCGCTGGTCGTGAATGTCATCCACCGCCAGGGCGCAGCGCTGGCCGGTTTCGGTTTCCACCAGAAGATAGACGCCGGCCTGCTGATCGCTCTCGCGGTACAATCCGAGACCGCCGGCAACATCGCAGATCGGCACGAAATTGCCGCGGATCGACAGCAGGGTGCCGTCGGCGCCGAGGCTGTTGATCATGTCATCGCTGCCGCGCATTGTCTCGACAATCGAGGTGATGGGCACCACCATGGTCTGGTCGGCAACCGACACCACCATCCCGTCCATCACCGCCAGGGTCAGCGGCAGGATGATGGTGAAAGTCGAGCCCTTGCCCGGGGTGGAGGAGATATTGATGCGGCCGCCAAGGCCGGTCACCGCATTCTTCACAACATCCATGCCCACGCCGCGGCCGGAGAGGTTGGAGACCTCCTTGGCGGTGGAAAAACCGGGCATGAACAGCAGGTTGTCGATCTCGCTGTCGGTCAGCTCGGCATTTTCCGGGATCAGGCCTTTTTCGATGGCGATCTGCTTGACCCGCGGGCGGTTCACGCCGGCGCCGTCATCCTTGATTTCGATGCACACGCTGCCGGACCGGTGCGATGCCGAAAGCCGGATTTCACCAGTCTTCGGCTTGCCTGCCGCCTCCCGGTCCTCGGGTTTTTCAACGCCGTGGTCGACCGCATTGCGCAGGATGTGCGTCAGCGGATCGGACAGACGCTCGATCACTGTCTTGTCGACTTCGGTGTTTTCCCCTTCGTTCACCAGCTTGCAGGTTTTGCCCGTCGCGGCCGATGCTTCGCGCACGATCCGCGCCATGCGCTGGAACAGGGGTTTCACCGGCTGCGCGCGGATGGCCATGACGCCTTCCTGAATATCGCGCGCCAAATTCTTGAAGCCTTCCAGCTCGGTTTCAACATCCCGGGTGTCCGAAACGTTGAGATTGGCAATCTGCTGGGCCAGCATCGAATGGTTGATGATAAGCTCCCCGACAGCGTTGATCAGCCGGTCCACCCGCTCGAGCTCGACACGGAGCGTCGGCTTCGGACCGCCGCGCTGCTCCTGCTTGCCGCTCTCGGCTTTCGGGGCCGATGCCTTGTTTTCGGCAGCTGCCGGCTTGGCTTCGGAAATTGGTGCGGGGGCCGGCGGCTCAAAAGGGACTGCGGCAGAACCCGTGTCTGGGTCAGGGGACGGTTCGCCGGCAGGTGCGGCATCATCCGCAGGAGGCGCGCTGAACATGGCATCCAGCGCTGCCAGGGCATTCGCTTCTGCCTCCGCGTCGCCGTCGCCGTCTATCGACAGTTCGCAAAGCCCTTCGACAAATTCGAAGACGGCTTCGACAATTGAGCGGGACTCTTTGGTTACCAGGGTCAGGTCCCAGGCCAGATAGCTTTCAGCCATGTCCATGGCGTCAAACCCGGGCAGCTCGTTCTCGTCGAGCTTCACCGTCAGCTCACCCATGTCCCTGAGCGCTTGGAACAGGAAGAAAGGCTCGTTGCCGGTGCCGTACATTTCCTTCAGCGGCTGGAAGCGGATCCGATAGGTTTCCTCCTGCGGTTCCGCCGGCGCCGACGGCCCGGCGCCAAGGTCTTCCACCGGGGCCGGGGCGCCGAGGCCCATCGGCTCAAAGGTCAGATCTTCCTCTTCCTCCGGGATGTATTCATCCAGTGCGGCCAGCAGCGTATCGTGATGCGCTTCATCGATTTCACCGCCGTCGCGGGCGGCCTCGACCAGCGCCGAGAGATGATCGCTTGAGCGCAGCAGCAGCTGGATCAGCTTTTCGTCCAGCTCCATCCGGCCGGCACGCACTTCGTCAAAGACGGTTTCAAACCGGTGCGCAAATGCCACCAGATCATCCAGGCCAAAGGCTCCGGCGCCGCCCTTGATCGAGTGCACAGCGCGGAAGATCGCATTGACAACCTCAGGGTCGTGATCGCCTCCTTCGATGGCAGTCAGCCCTTCATCCGTTGCTTCGAGGAGCTCTTCGCACTCCTCGAAGAAGGTATCCTGAATCGACCCCGACATCTCAGGCCGCGGCTCCGGTGACGCGCTTGAGCGCGAAAATCAGCGAGGCATCGTCAAACGGCTTGGTGATCCAGCCGGTGGCGCCGGCGCCGCGGGCGCGGGCTTTCAGCTCAGGCGCGCTCTCGGTGGTCAGCACGAGGATCGGAACCTTGGAGTTGATGCCGTCGCCGCGCAGCTCCTCGATCACGCCGAAGCCGTCGAGGTTGGGCATGTTGATGTCGGTGATCACCACATCGGGATCGACGTCAGGATACATGTCCACACCTTCGCGGCCATCCACTGCACAGTGGTATTCAAATCCGGCCTCTTCCAGGGTCGCGGCCAGAAGATTCCGGATCGTGCGGGAATCGTCGATTGCCAGAACTTTGGTTTTCATGCTGTTTCCTCGTCTTCAAAACGGTTGGGCTCCAGCCCCAGAAGGGTCAGGGACTTGCGGCAGGATGCGGTGATGTTGGTGACTGAGAAGCCTACCTCCTCGGACCGCCACTGCTGCTCTGCGCCGAGCAGGAGCTGCAGGCAGCGCGAGGGCATCAGAGCAACGCCGCGGCAGTCAATTTCGACTGCCCGGGAGCGTGCCCCTTGCAAAAATGCGATCAGCGGATCCAGTTCCGCGAAGGCGTTCGGCAGCTCCAAAATGTGCTTTTGCGTTTCCGTTGTCATAATCGGCGATTCGCACCCCCGTTGTCGGCGATCAGTTCGAGTTTGATGATGAAATTGATAGGCGCCGGTCCTTAACATTTGATTGCCGACCCGCGCGCACAGAGGAGGATTCATAAGGAGCTCGCGGGCAAATCCGCACAGAAATTCCCCTCAATTTTTATCGGCATCCGGCAGGCCGGGGAATCACCCCGTCGGCCGCCCCAGGCCATAGCGGAGTGTGCTCCAACGGCCGCGCGCAGCCAGGGCGTGCATTTTTACCGGGTCTTTACAGAGTGACGCTGGAGCGCTGCGGACATCCTGGAAATTTGACGGAGAATCGGGGCGCACCGGCCCTTCCGTAAGCTGCAAATTAACATATGCGCCGCATCCTGAGAGGCATCACTTTTGCGGTGGCCTAGACCGCATTACTCTTAGGAGGACGGAATGAAAGCGCTTAAATCGCTCAAGCTGGCACATAAATTGCCGCTGTTTGTTGTTGGGTTCGGTGTGCTGGTGACGGCGATTCTCGTCACGATCAGCACGATCAGCTTTCAGCGCAGTGCAGAAAGCAATGCCCAGGACCGGCTGAGTTCAATGGTGGCGGACCGGAAACTCTCGGTGCAGACACTGCTGGACGGAATTCATGCGGACGTGCAGACACTGTCGGCGGTGCCGTCGACGGCGACAGCAATTGAATGGCTGACGATGACCTGGAATGATCTGGATGGCAATCCGGGCCAGGTCCTGCGCCAGGCCTATATCGACGACAACCCGCACCCCATCGGGCAGAAGCATCTGCTGGCGCGCGCGAAGGGCGACTCGCCTTTCCACATGCATCATGAAAGCTTCCACCCGGCGTATAAGACCCTGATCGAAAGCAAGGGCTACTATGATGCCTTCCTGATCAATCTGGCGGGCGACATCGTCTACTCGGTGTTCAAGGAAAACGACTTCGGCACCAATATGATGTCCGGCCCGTTCAAGGATTCCGGCCTGGCCAAGGTTTACCGTGCGGCGCTTGACGGCAGCCGTGGCGAAGTGTTCTTTGCCGATATGGAGCCTTACGCGCCTTCGGGTGGGGCTGCTGCGGCCTTTGCCGCGGCGCCGGTTGTGAATGACGCCAATCTCACGGTGGGTGTCCTGGCGGTTCAAATCCCTGTCGACCTGCTCGGGACCATCATCAACAATGAGCAGGGCATGGGGGAAACCACCCAGATCTACTTGGCGGGGGCTGACATGCTGGCCCGGACCGGCTCGCGGTTCGAAGGCGGGTTCGAAGTGCTCTCGAAACTGCCATCCACCAAACAAGTGGTTGAAGCCTTTGACGGCAAGTCGCATGCGCTGCCTGGTGTTCCCGGTCTCAACGGGCATCCGGTACTTGCCTATTCCGAGCCGCTGCCGCTTGAATTTGCGGACTGGGTGATCATTGCCGAGCAGGATTGGGCGGAGCTGATGGCTCCGGCTGCCAGAAAGCGCAACATGCTGCTTATGGCATCGCTGATCTGCGCCGGCGGCATGTCGTTCTTCGGCTGGCTGTTCGCCCGTTCGATCACCAAGCCGATTGACCGGATCTGCGAGAACATGGAGGCAGTGTCTTCCGGCGACCTCGATATCACTGTTGAAGCGGCCGGGCGCACCGATGAAATCGGCAAGATCGGCAAAACGCTGGTGTCGATGCAGGACGACTTGAAACAAGCGCGCGCGGCTGAAGAAGAACGCGCTGAAATGCAGCGCCAGCAGCAGCAGGTGGTCGAAAGCCTGAGCGCCGGCCTGGTGCAATTGGCGGACGGGGACTTCTCGCAGCCGATCACGGGCCGGTTCCCGGAGGAATACGAACAGCTGCGGCAGAACTTCAACAGCACCGTCAGCAACCTCAGCACTACCGTGCAGCAGGTGATCGAAGCGTCCGGCAGTATCCGCAACGGCGCTGCCGAGATCAGCCAGGCCTCGGACGACCTGTCGCACCGCACCGAAAGCCAGGCAGCCACGCTGGAAGAAACCGCCGCGGCATTGGATGAGCTGACTGCGTCGGTGAAATCCGCCGCCGAAGGCGCCCGCAGCGTCGAATCCACAATGTCGGAGGCACGCACCGAAGCGGAGAACAACCGTGAAGTGGTCCAAAGCGCGGTTTCCGCGATGACCGAGATCGAGCAGAGCTCGAACCACATCAGCCAGATCATCTCGGTGATCGACGACATCGCCTTCCAGACCAACCTTCTGGCCCTGAACGCGGGTGTCGAGGCGGCGCGGGCAGGCGAGGCCGGAAAGGGATTTGCGGTGGTCGCCTCCGAGGTGCGTGCCCTGGCGCAGCGCTCGTCGGATGCGGCGATGGAGATCAAGACCCTGATCAGCGACAGCTCCAAACAGGTGGAGCGCGGCGTCGATCTGGTCGGCAAGGCCGGCGAGGCGCTGCAAAGCATTGTCGAGCAGGTCACTCATATCTCGCAGCTGGTTTCCGGCATCGCCGAAGGCGCTGCCGAGCAGTCGACCGGCCTCAATGAAATCAACACCGGAGTCACTCAGCTGGATCAGGTGACCCAGCAGAATGCGGCCATGGTGGAACAGGCCACCGCAGCCGGCCACATGCTGAACACCGATGCCACCAAACTGTCGGAACTGGTTTCCCGGTTCCGGGTGGCGGGCGGCAGCCCGGCGGTCCGCTCCGCCCCTGCGGCGCCTCCTGCGGCCAAACCGGCGCCTTCGGCGCATGGCGAAAAAGGCTGGGAGATTGAGGCCAGCCCGGCACCGGCAGCGGCATCCGCTGCGGGCGCCGGCAATGCGGCCCGCGATCTGTGGCAGGACTTCTAAGTACTCACCGGAGGCGCCGCGGCTCAGGCTGCGGCGCCTTCAGACCTTGGCAACCTGTGCCTGAAATTCCCAGGGCACTGCAAACCAACTGGGGAATCCATTGCCTTCGCGAAACTTATTGATCATTACCACTGACCGCAGCTTTGCCCGCAACCTGCAAAGCTATATGGAAACCGCCTATTCCGGCATGAAAGTGCTCTTGGCAAACAATCTGATGATGGCCTACAACCAGGCTGAAGCCGCTCAGCCGGTATTTGCGTTTGTGGAAGACGGGTTCACCAAGCTGCCCGAGTTCGAAATGATGATGGCGCTGTTTTCCGCCATGGATACCCGCTGGGTGTCCGTCATGGACACGCAAGGCGCCACACCAGCCCGGAAATCCTCGCCGCTGCTGGATGTCGGGGCGGGCATCTTCGAACTGACGAAAGCCGATCATCCCAGCCAGTTCGCGCAGTATTTCGACATGATGGTCAAGGCGCCGCGCCGCAGCCCCCGTGCCGCCGGCGGCCCTGCTGCCAGCCGCCCGGCTGCCGCCGCCGGCGCCAGCAAAAAGCTGATTCTGATCGGGTCATCAACCGGCGGGGTGGAAGCTCTGCGCAGTGTGCTGGTCGGCTTCCCCTTCGATTGCCCGCCTACTTTGATTGTGCAGCATACGGGCAAGAACTTCGGCAGCGGTCTGGTCTCGCTGCTGGACCGGATCTGCCCGGCGCGGGTGCGCGCTGCCGAGGACGGGATCGCACTGGAAGCCGGCTATGTATACATTGCCGCAGGCCAGCGCCGCCACATGGGGCTGAGCAACCGCAAGCCGCTGCGCCTGAGGATGAAGGAAGGTCCGGATATTTCCGGCCATACGCCTTCTGTTGACGCTCTGTTCACCTCCGCCGTGCCATATGGGAAGGACGTTGTTGCCACCATCCTGACGGGGATGGGCCAGGACGGTGCCCGGGGCCTTCTGGAACTGCGCAAGGCCGGCGCCAAAACCTTTGCCCAGGACGAAAAGTCCTCGGTCGTCTACGGGATGCCCAGGGTAGCCTGGGACATCGGCGCCGCCCAGCAGCAGGTGCCGCTGACCCGGATGGCCAGCACAATACTACAGGCCAGCAAGGCTTGAACTCACCGCAAGAAGGGACCTGACATTGACCACTGTTTTCGCAAACTCGAAATCCGTAACGGTTCTGCAAGGGGAATACAAGGTCAGCATGGATCCGAAAACCATGTTCTCCACAGTGCTTGGTTCGTGCATCGCGGCGTGTATTTATGATCCTGAAAATGGCGTGGGGGGGATGAACCATTTTCTGCTGGCCAATGCCCGCCAGGGCGGAGCGGCCAACGCCCGCTACGGCATTCACGCAATGGAGCTGCTGATCAACGGGATCATGAAGAAAGGCGCGGTCCGGTCCAATCTGAAAGCCAAGGTTTTCGGCGGCGCCAAGATGTCGGCAAACCTGTCGGATATTGGTGCCGCCAATGCCGATTTCGTACAGCGCTTCCTGCGGGATGAGGGCATTCCCTGCATATCCTCCAGCGTAGGCGGCACTTCGGCACGGCGGGTGCGTTTCCACCCCTGCTCGGGCGCCGCCCAGCAGACCCATGTGAAAGACGACCGCAAGCTCGGCGAACTGGAGCAGCGCGCGGCAATCCGTCCGGCGCCGGCACCAGCCCCGGCAGCCGATGGTGTGGGCGCGGTCACCCTGTTCTGATCCGCATGCGCGGGGATTGCGGGCCGCCGGGCCTGCAGCAAATTCCGTTTGCCCGCGCCGGCCGGCACAGGTAGTCCCTTAGGGGCTATGAGAACAAACCAGATTTCAATTGCAGTTTCTTTGGTTTTGCCGGGACTCCGGCAATGCCTGCTGGCCGCCGCCGTCCTGTTTGCGGGCCTGGCAGCCATGGCCCAGGCCCAGGTCACGGTATTCGCCGCGGCCAGCACCAAAACCGCGCTGGATGAGGCGGCCGCAGATTACAGGGCTGAAACCGGGCGGGCTCTGACCATCTCCTATGCGGGTTCCCCGGCCCTTGCCAGGCAGATCCAGCTCGGCGCTCCGGCGGATGTCTTCATCTCGGCCAATCCCGGCTGGATGGACGTGCTGCAGCAGGACGGGCTGGTGGCGGCGACGTCGCGGCTGGATCTTCTGTCCAACCGGCTGGTCCTCATCGCCCATGGCACCGGCGCGGCTCCGCTGGACCTGGAAACCGCTGATCTGAGCGCTGTTCTGGGCGAAGGCCGCCTGGCCATGGGGCTGGTCGATTCCGTGCCTGCGGGCATCTATGGAAAGGCCGCGCTGACCGCACTGGGGCAATGGGCTGCCGTGGCGCCAAAGGTGGCGCAGGCCGCCAATGTGCGGGCGGCGCTGGCGCTGGTGTCGTCCGGCGAGGCGCCGATGGGCGTGGTCTATGCCACCGATGCAGCTGCGGAAAGGAATGTGACAGTGATCGCGGATTTCCCCGGAGACAGCCACCCCCCGATCACTTATCCCGCTGCAAGGGTCTCCGGCGGCAATGAGGATGAGGCCCAGGCGTTTCTGGACTACTTGCAAAGCCCGGCCTCCAGAAGCATCTTTCAGCGGCACGGTTTCGGAGTCCCGGCGCCGTGAGCACTGAGGCGGCATGGCTGGGACCTGAGGAATGGCAAGCGGTGATGCTGTCCCTGCGGGTCTCGCTCTGGGCCACGTTTGCAGCGCTGCCGCTGGCGGTCTTTGTGGCTTATGCGCTGGCCCGCTGGCAGTTTCCCGGCAAGCAGGTTCTGAACAGCCTGGTGCATCTGCCGCTGATCCTGCCGCCGGTGGTAACGGGCTATCTGCTGCTGATGGTCTTTGGCACCAAAGGGCCGGTCGGCGGAGCGCTGCAGCAGATCGGCATCGTCTTTGCCTTCCGCTGGACCGGAGCGGCGCTGGCGGCGGGGATCATGGCCTTTCCCCTGATGGTGCGGGCGATCCGGCTGTCGGTGGAAGCGGTCGATCCCAAGCTGGAGCAGGCGGCGGCCACATTGGGTGCGCCACGGGTTTTGAGTTTTGCCACCATAACCCTGCCGATGATCCTGCCCGGCCTGATTGCCGGCACCGTGCTGGGATTTGCCAAGGCAATGGGCGAGTTCGGCGCCACCATCACCTTTGTCTCCAGCATTCCGGGGCAGACGCAGACGCTGCCCTCGGCGATTTACACCTTCCTGCAGGTGCCGGGCGGAGAGACCGCTGCGCTGCGGCTGACACTGGTGTCGATCGCCATTGCGCTCAGCGCGCTGCTGCTGTCCGAGGTTCTGGCCCGGCGGGCGGCAGACCGGACCGGGGGGCAGTGATGCTGACGGTCTCGATGCAACATGCGCTGCCGGGGTTCGGGCTGGACATTCAATTCGAGGCACCGCCGGGTGTCACCGTTCTGTTCGGGCGGTCCGGCACCGGCAAGACCACGGTGATCCAGGCGGTTGCCGGCCTGCTGCGGCCCGACCACGGGCGGGTTGTGCTGAATGGCGGGGTGCTGTTTGACACCGGTCAGCAGCATTGGCTGCCGCCGCACAAGCGCCGGATGGGATATGTGTTTCAGGAAGGGCGGCTGTTTCCGCATATGACGGTGCGGCAGAACCTGTTGTTCGGGCAATGGTTTGCGCCTCGGGGCGCCAAAAGGGAAAGCCTGGACCGGGTGGCGGAGCTGCTGGGGATCACCGCCTTGCTGCACCGGCGGCCCGGGCGGCTGTCGGGCGGTGAGAAACAGCGGGTGGCGATCGGCCGGGCTCTGCTGTCTGCGCCAAGCATGATCCTGGCGGATGAGCCGCTGTCGGCGCTGGATGAGGCGCGCAAGGCAGAGATCCTGCCCTATTTCGAGCGGCTGCGGGACGAAATCGGCATTCCGATGCTCTATGTCAGCCACTCCGCCGCCGAAGTGGCCCGGCTGGCCACAACGGTTGTGGTGCTGCAGGACGGCAAGGTGCTGCGCCAGGGCAGCGCGGCAGAGGTGCTGGGGGATTCCGCGGTCATGCCTGCCGGGGTGCGCGCTGCCGGGGCGCTGCTGGAGGCGCGGGTGGCCCGGCACCATGCCGACGGGCTGACGGAACTGGATGCGGGCGGGGTGCCGTTGTTTCTGCCGCAGATCGCACAGGCGCCGGGCAGCCCGGTGCGGGTGCGGATCTCGGCGCATGAGGTGATCCTGTCGCGCCGGCGCCCTGAAGGCCTGTCGGCGCTCAACATCCTGCCGGGCACGATTGAGCATGTCCGCAGCGGCAATGGGCCCGGAGCGATGGTCTCGCTGCAGACCCCGGTCGGGCGGCTGCTGGCCCGGGTGACGCGGCGGTCGGCGCAGGCCCTGGGGCTGGCGGAGGGCGCGGACTGCTTTGCCATTGTCAAAACCGTCTCCATCGCGCCGGAGGATGTCGGCGGAGGCGGATAAGGCCGTTGCTCCCGTCTTCAAAAATTGCAAAACAATCCTTCATGCATTCTTGATACGGAAATAAGTTCGGTTGCGCAGATCAGGCGGGTATCAATGGGGCAGCACTTCAGCAGGAAAGGCAGCCCATGACCAAACGATCCTATTACGCACCGGAAGGCGGGCTGCCGCCGCAGACGCAGCTGCTGACCGACCGGGCGATGTTCACCGAAGCCTATGCGGTGATCCCCAAGGGCACGATGAGCGATATTGTGGCGAGCCTGCTGCCGTTCTGGGACAAGGCGCGGTTCTGGGTCCTGTCGCGGCCCCTGTCGGGGTTTGCCGAGACGTTTTCGCAGTATATCGCCGAGGTGCAGCCCGGCGGCGGCAGCGACCGGCCGGAGACCGAACCGGGCACCGAGGCGGTGCTGTTTGTGGTCCAAGGCTGCATGACGCTGACCATCGGCGGTGCGGCGCATGAGATGGAAGAAGGCGGCTACGCCTATCTGCCGCCCGAGGCAGACTGGAGCTTGCGCAACACTGGCGATGCACCGGTGCGCTTTCATTGGATCCGCAAGGCCTATCAGGCGGTTGCGGGGCTGGACGCGCCGGAAGCCTTTGTCACCAACGAAAACCATGTCGATCCCACGCCAATGCCGGAAACCGAAGGCAAATGGGCGACCACCCGTTTTGTCGACCCCAACGACCTGCGCCACGATATGCATGTGACCATTGTCACCTTCGAACCCGGCGCGGTGATCCCCTTTGCCGAGACCCATGTGATGGAGCATGGCCTCTATGTGCTGGAAGGCAAGGCGGTCTACCGGCTGAACCAGGACTGGGTCGAGGTCGAGGCCGGTGATTACATGTGGCTGCGCGCCTTCTGCCCGCAGGCTTGTTATGCCGGCGGTCCGGGCAAGTTCCGCTATCTGCTGTACAAGGACGTGAACCGGCACATGCCCCTGGCGCCGCTGCGCTGACGGCGGGGGGAGCGCCCGGCCCGAATATGTGCCCGGGCGCTGCCCGGCTGGTCAGCCGGGCGGGCGCTGATCCGCTGCCGGTGCGCCCAGCCCGTATGACAGTTTTTCCGCGGCGCCTCTGACCAGGGCGCCGATTTCGTTGATGCGCGCGTCGGGCATCCGGGCGGAGGGGCCGGAGACGGAGATCCCGGCCAGAGCTTCGCCCTGCATGCCAAAAACCGGCGCCGCCACGCAGCGCATGCCTGGCGCCTTTTCCTCGTCATCGAAAGACCAGCCGCGGCGGCGGATCTGCGCCAGATCTTCACGCAGGGTTTCCGCAGAAGTCAGTGTTTTTCCAGTGAACTGCTGCAGAGTCCGTCCCCGCAGGAAGCGGGCCAGCTGATCCTCTCCAAAACAGCTGAGAAGCGCCTTGCCGATGCCGGACGCGTGCATCGGGGAGGTGGTGCCGGGCGGGAAGAAGGCGCGGATCGACTCATGGGTTTCCACCTGGCTCACGAACATCACGTCGCCGCCGCGTTCGATTCCGAGGTTCGAGGTTTCGCCGGTGGCCTCCATCAGTTCCCGCATCACCGGCCGCGCCCGCTCGATCACGCTGGAGCGGCGCAGGAAGGCGGAGCCCAAGCGGAAGGCCATCGCGCCGATGTGCCAGGTCTGGGACTGCGGCTCCATCTCGACAATCCGGCGCGCCTCCAGAGTGGCCAGCACCCGGTACATGGTCGCCGCCGACTGACCCAGTGCCGTGGACAATTCCGTCAGTGTCATGCCGCTGGCACCCGCCAGCGCGTCGAGCACGTCCAGCGCCCGGTCGAGCGACTGGATGGTGGCCGGCTGGCTGGCGGAATCAAAGCTTTTGGGGCGGCCCTTGCGGCGCGGCGGCTGGGGCATTTTCAAGCCTTCCGAGGTAATTCAAACAGCTGCTTATGGATAAAACTGAAAATCGCCTCTGTACAGTGAAAAAAGCCATATGACTGTTTTTAAAAAACTATTCGCGAACAATCCGGTATATGAAAGCTTTTTTCAAAAAAGTTTCCCTGCGCGCGGCATCCCTCTAAAGTGAAGGAAATCGCCACAGGAGGGCACGACATGAGCTTTCAAAACCCGGTTTTCATTCCCGGTCCGACCAATATGCCCGAAGCGCTGCGCAAGGCGGTGGACATGCCGACGCTGGACCACCGCTCGCCGCTGTTCGGCCAGATCCTGCACCCTGCGCTGGCCGGCGTGAAGAAGGTTCTGAAAAGCGCAACCGCCGAGATCTTTGTCTTTCCGTCGACCGGCACCGGCGGCTGGGAAACTGCGATCACCAACACGCTGAACGCGGGCGACAAGATCCTGGCCGCGCGCAACGGCATGTTCAGCCACCGCTGGATCGACATGTGCCAGCGCCACGGGCTGGACGTTCAGGTTGTCGAGACACCCTGGGGCGAAGGCCTGCCGGCGGACCGCTATGAGGAAATCCTGACCGCCGACAAATCCCACGAGATCAAGGTGGTTCTGGCGACCCACAACGAGACCGCAACCGGTGTGAAATCCGATATCGCCGCCGTGCGCCGCACGCTGGATGCGGCCGGCCACCCGGCGCTGCTGTTTGTTGACGGCGTCAGTTCGATTGCCTCGATGGACTTCCGGATGGATGAATGGGGAGTCGATATTGCCGTCACCGGCTCGCAGAAGGGCTTTATGCTGCCGCCGGGCCTGGCCATCGTCGGCTTCTCGCCCAAGGCAATGGCGGCCGCCAAGACCGCGACCCTGCCGCGCACGTTCTTTGACATCAAGGACATGGCCGCAGGCTACGCCAACAGCGCCTATCCCTATACGCCCGCCGTCGGTTTGCTGAACGGTCTGAACATGGCCTGTGGTATGCTGCTGGACGAAGGGCTGGAGAACGTCTTTGCCCGCCACCACCGGATTGCTGAGGGTGTTCGCGCCGCGGTCCGGGCCTGGGGGCTGGAGCTGTGCGCCGTGTCGCCGGACGTCTATTCCGACAGCGTCAGCGCCATCCGCACGCCGGAGGGGTTTGATGCCAACAAATTCGTGAGCCTGGCGGCGGAGAAATACGGCGTCGCCTTTGGCACCGGCCTGGGTGAAGTCGCAGGCAAGGTGTTCCGCATCGGCCACCTGGGCAGCCTGACCGACGTGATGACGCTGTCGGGCATTGCGACCGCCGAAATGGTCATGGCTGATCTTGGCCTGAACATCCAGCTGGGTTCCGGCGTGGCGGCGGCACAGGACTACTACCGCGGCAACGCCGCCAACAGCGCCAAGGCCGCCGCCTGATGAAGGATACCGCTATGTATATCCCGACTTACGAGGACATGCTGGCCGCGCATGAGCGCATCCAGCCGCACATCCGGCGCACGCCGGTGCGCACCTCCGCCTATCTGAATGAGCTGACCGGGGCTGAGCTGTTCTTCAAGTGCGAAAACTTCCAGGAGCCGGGCGCCTTCAAGGTGCGCGGTGCCACCAACGCGGTGTTCGGGCTGGATGACGCTCAGGCAGCCAAGGGCGTGGCCACGCATTCTTCGGGCAACCACGCTTCCTGCCTGTCTTATGCGGCGATGCTGCGGGGTATTCCCTGCAACGTTGTGATGCCGCGCACCGCGCCGCAGGCCAAGAAGGATACCGTGCGCCGTTATGGCGGCAAGATCACCGAATGCGAGCCCTCGACCTCCTCGCGCGAGGAAACCTTTGCCAAGGTGCAAGCGGCGACCGGCGGCGACTTCGTGCACCCCTACAATGACCACCGGGTCATTGCGGGGCAGGGCACCTGCGCCAAGGAGTTCGTGGAGCAGACCGATGGCCTTGATATGGTCGTGGCCCCGATCGGCGGCGGCGGCATGATCTCAGGCACCTGCCTGACGCTGTCCAATCTGGCGCCGGAAACCAAGGTCATCGCGGCCGAGCCGGAGCAGGCCGATGACGCCTACCGCAGCTTCAAGGCGGGCTACATCATCGCCGATGATGCGCCCAAGACCATTGCCGACGGGCTGCTGGTGCCGCTCAAGGAGCTGACCTGGCATTTCGTCAGCAGCCACGTGAGCGAAATCTACACCGCGTCGGATGCCGAGATCATCGAGGCGATGAAGCTGATCTGGAAACACCTGCGCATCGTGATGGAGCCATCCTCCGCGGTGCCGCTCGCCACCATTCTGAAAAACAAAGACGCCTTCGCGGGCAAACGCGTGGGCCTGATCGTCACCGGCGGCAATGTCGACCTCGACAAGCTGCCCTGGATGAACAGCTAAACTGGGGAATAGAAACATGAACGCACAGACAAATTTTGATCAGCTCGAAGTCGGCTATGATGTCCCGGCAATCCCGGGCATGGACGAAGCCGACATCCAGACCCCCTGTCTGGTGCTGGACCTGGACGCGCTGGAGCGCAACATCAAGAAAATGGGCGACTATGCCAAGGCGCACGGCATGCGCCACCGGGTGCATGGCAAGATGCACAAGTCGGTGGATGTGGCCAAGCTGCAGGAAAAGCTCGGCGGCGCGGTTGGCGTCTGCTGCCAGAAGGTTTCCGAGGCCGAAGTTTTCGCCCGCGGCGGCATCAAGGACATTCTGGTCTCCAACCAGGTGCGTGATCCGCAGAAAATCGACCGCCTAGCCCGCCTGCCCAAGCTGGGCGCGCGCACAATCGTCTGCATTGATGATATCGACAACGTGGCCGACCTGTCGGCGGCGGCGCAGAAGCACGGCACCGAGCTGGAAGTCTTTGTCGAGATCGACTGCGGCGCCGGCCGCTGCGGCGTGACCACCACCGAGGCGGTTGTGGAAATCGCCAAGGCGGTGAACGCGGCCGAGAACCTCAAGTTTTCCGGCATCCAGGCCTATCAGGGCGCAATGCAGCACATGGACAGCTATGAGGACCGCAAGGCCAAGCTGGACACCGCCATCGCGCAGGTTGCCGATGCCGTTGAGGGCCTGAAAGCCGAAGGCATCGAGTGCGAGCTGGTTTCCGGCGGCGGCACTGGCTCCTACTACTTCGAGTCGAACTCGGGCGTGTACAACGAACTGCAGTGCGGCTCCTACGCCTTCATGGACGCGGACTACGGCCGTATCCTCGACAAGGACGGCAACCGCATCGACCAGGGCGAGTGGGAAAACGCTTTCTTCCTGCTGACCCAGGTGATGAGCCACGCCAAGGCCGACAAGGCCATCGTGGATGCGGGCCTCAAGGCGCAATCGGTCGACAGCGGCCTGCCCTTCATCTTCGGCCGCGACGATGTCGAGTACATCAAATGCTCGGATGAGCACGGTGTGGTTGCGGACCCGAACGGCGTGCTGAAGGTGGGCGAAAAGCTGAAACTGGTGCCGGGCCACTGCGATCCGACCGCCAACGTGCATGACTGGTACGTCGGCGTGCGGGGCGGCAAGGTGGAAACCGTCTGGCCGGTATCGGCCCGCGGCAAAGCATACTAAGAACGATCCCCGAACTGGCGGAGGTGCGCATGCCGCCCTCCGCCGGCTTTTTTGTTGAGGAGAAACAGACATGTATATCGTTCCGGAAAAGGCGATTGCGGACTTGGTGACCCGTGAGGCCTCGTTCGATGCGGTCGAGAAGGTTTTTGCCGCGATGGCCGCAGGCGACGCCTACAACTTTCCCGTCGTGCGCGAAGCGATCGGTCATGAGGATGCGCTTTACGGCTTCAAGGGCGGCTTTGACCGCGCGGGCCTGACGCTGGGCCTCAAGGCCGGGGGCTACTGGCCGAACAACCTGGAAAAGCGCGGGCTGATCAACCACCAGTCCACCGTCTTCCTGTTCGACCCGGACACCGGCAAGGTCACGGCGATGGTTGGCGGCAACCTCTTGACCGCGCTGCGCACCGCCGCGGCGTCTTCGGTATCGATCAAGCATCTGGCCCGCAAGGATGCCAAGGTGATCGGCATGATCGGCGCAGGCCATCAGGCCAAGTTCCAGCTGCGCGCCGCTTTGGAGCAGCGCAATTTCGAGAAGGTCATCGGCTGGAACCTGCACCCGGAGATGCTGCCGAACCTGCAAGAGGTGGCGGACGAGGCCGGGCTGCCGTTTGAAGCAGTCGAACTGGACGGCATGCGGGAGGCGGATGTGATCATTTCGATCACCTCGTCCTTCGACGCGATCCTGAAGGCCGGTCAGGTCAGCCTCGGCACCCACATTGCCTGCATGGGCACCGACACCAAGGGCAAGAAGGAAGTCGATCCCCAGCTGCTGGTGGCGGCGGATGTGTTTACTGACGAGGTCGCCCAGTCGATCTCCATCGGCGAGGCGCAGCACGCGGTGGCGCAGGGGCTGATCCAGGAATCTGAGGTGGCCCAGATCGGCGCCGTCATCAACGGCACCAACCCGGGCCGTACTTCTGACGATCAAATCACCCTGTTCGACGGCACCGGCGTCGGCCTGCAGGACCTCGCCGTCGCGGCCTCGGTGGTTGAAGTGGCGGTTGAAAAGGGCATCGCCATCGAGGTCGATTTCTAAGCCCCAGCCAGAAACACATTCTGCAAATTTCCGCATAGCGGAGCGGCAGGAGAGAGGTGTACCTCTCTCCTGTTATTTTTTTTGAAGGAAGCCAAACATGTTTATGGGATTGAGCCTGCTGGTCGTCGGGGTGGTGCTGTGCCTGAACGGCATCTGGCAGATGGGCCGGATCCAGGACCGGGAAATCATCCTGATCAACACGGTTGCGGCGCTGGTGTTCTTTGCCATCGTCCTGCTGATCGCCCTGGCGGCCCGGCAGCCGGCCGACCTGCTGGATGCAGGGATGACACTGCTGTTTGGCACGACATACCTGTGGGTTGCCTACAACCGCGCCATTGCCTCCAGCGGCGAGGGGCTGGGCTGGTTCAGCGGCTTTGTCGCGCTGACCGCGGCACCCATGGTGCTGCAGGTGCTGTCGCAGGCAAACGGTCTGTTCGATGTCTGGCTGGCCGTATGCTGGGCCGCCTGGTCCGGGCTCTGGTTCCTGTATTTCCTGAACCTCGCGCTCAGACGCGGCAGCCCTTGGCTGACGGCCCGTGCCACGCTTTTGTGCGGGATCTTCACCGGCTGGCTGCCCGGGCTCGTTGTTCTGCACGGGCTGACCAGCTGAACCCGTAACAAAAAAGCCGGCCCATCAAGGACCGGCTTTCGCTTTCAATTCATGCCGTTTGCGTCAGGCATGGTCCTCATGCGGCAGCGATCCGCGGCCGTGGCCGCTCATCCCGCCGGAGACTTCCTCGGTCGCTTCGCCTGCCAGCTCCTGCGGCAGCACCAGGTTCAGCACAATGGCAATCAGCGCCGCGGGCAGCAGGCCGCTGGTCAGCAGGATGCGCGCGGTGTCGGGCATGTGCTGCAGCGCACCGGGCTCCAGCTGCAGGCCAAGGCCGATGGACAGCGAGATCGCAAAGATCACCATGTTGCGGCGGTTCCAGTCCACGTCCGACAGCATCGACACGCCGGCGGCAACCACCATGCCGAACATCACGATCACGCCGCCGCCCAGCACCTCGATCGGCACGGTGCGGATCACCGCGCCCACCTTGGGCACCAGCCCGCAGATGATCAGGAAGATGGCGCCGCAGGTGACCACGTGGCGGCTCATCACGCCGGTCATGGCGATCAGGCCGACGTTCTGGCTGAACGAGGTGTTGGGGAAGGCGCCGAAAAAGCCCGCAAAAGCGGTGCCCACACCATCGGCAAAGGTCGCACCTGCGATCTCTTGCTCGGTGGCCTCGCGGCCCGCGCCGCCTTTGGTCACGCCGGAAACGTCACCCACGGTTTCGACCGCGGAGACAAAGCTCATCAGGCAGAACCCGATGACGGCCGCGGCGGAGAACTCGAAGCCGTATTTGAACGGCTGCGGCAGGGCAAAGGCTGCGGCCTGCGACCAGGAGCCGGAGATCGCACCGAATGTCAGCATCCCGGTCATCAGAGCATATACATACCCCACGATCAGCCCCAGCAGCACGGCCGAGACCGACAGCATCCCCTTGGTGAAGAACTTGAGGCCCAAGGTGACGAGGATCACCACCAGCGCCGCCGACCAGTTCAGGAGCGAGCCGTATTCCGGCGTGCCGATGGCGGGAACACCGCCTGCAGCATACTGGATGCCGACCTTGACCAGCGCCAGTCCGATCATCGTCACCACCAGGCCAGTGACCAGCGGCGGCAGGGCAAAGCGGATCTTGCCGATCACCGTGCCGAGCAGGCTATGGAAGATGCCGCCGACGATGACGCCGGTGAACAGCGCGGCCAGCCCGTCCACGCCCTTGCCCGCAACCAGCGGGATCATGATCGGCAGGAAGGCAAAGGAGGTGCCCTGCACAATCGGCAGCCCCGAGCCGACCGGGCCCAAAGTGATGGTCTGCAGCAGCGTGGCAATGCCTGCAAACAGCATCGACATCTGGATCAGGTACAGCAGCTCCGGGAAATCCGGCGAGTTTGAGCCGAAGCCGAAACCGGCGGCGCCGGCAACAATGATCGCGGGCGTCACGTTCGACACAAACATCGCCAGCACATGCTGGATGCCCAGCGGGATCGCCTTGTGCAAGGGCGGGGTGTAATTCGGGTCGCGCAGCTGTGCCGGCGTCCCAATGGAAGTATCAGCCATGTCTTCTCCTGTCGGTCATGGGGATCTTGCCGCTTCTTTTTGTTTATTGGCGGCTTTGGGGTTTTCCGGTTAGTCAGAAACCACCGTGCAGGGGTCCTGGAACCAGTGTTCTTCCAGGTTCGGGGTCTGCCCGATGCGGTCGACCACGATGTATTGGCCCGGTGCGCCCAGCGGGGCGAGCACCCCGTGCCAGGTGCCCCGGTGCAGGTTGATGGACTGGCCCGGCTTGCTGATGAAGGCTTTCAGGTCTACCGGGATGCCGCCGGCGTCTTCAGCCACCACCACCAGCATCGGCACGCCGCTGACGGGCACAAAGGCCTGGCTGCCGTCAGGATGGCGCTCGACCATGTCCACCTTGTGCGGCAGATGGCGGGCCCGGGCGTCGAACAGGCTGATGCCTGCCCGGCCGCCCTCGCCGAAATCGAGGCGGGCGCGGTCGTGGTGACGGCCGCACATGCCCTGATTTATCAGCTTGTCCGGCGCGCCCGCGGCCTCGATCACATCGCCATAAGGCGCAAAGACCTCCGCGGTCAGCGGCACGGCGGTCAGCAGCCGGCTCATGGCAGCAGATCCTGCAGCCGGAACTGGGCAATACGCTCCACCTGGCGGCAGGCCTCGTCGAACTCGGTTGCCCGGTCGTTGATGATCCGGCGGTGGAAGGCCTCCATGATCGACGCCTTGTTGTGGTCCCGCACCGCGATGATGAACGGGAAGCCGTGTTTCTCCACATACTCGGTGTTGAGCCGTTGGAAGGTCTCGCGCTCCTCATCCGTCAGCATATCCAAGCCTGCGCTGGACTGTTCCGAGGTGCTCTCGGCAGTCAGACGGCCCGCAGCGGCCAGCTTGCCCGCCAGGTCCGGGTGCGCGGTCAGCACGCCCAGGCGCTCTTCTTCGCTGGCGGTGCGGAAGATCCGGCACAGCGCGTTATGCACGCCCGCCGCGCAGTCATGCGCCGGACCCAGCTCCAAGTCGAATGCCCGGTCGGCGATCCAGGGCGAATGCTCAAAGATCGAGCCGAACTTGGCGACAAACTCATCCCGCTCCATCCGGCTGGGGCGCTCGCGCTTGACCGGCGGATGGGTTGCAGCCCAGTGTTCGGCAATGTCGATCCGGCGCGGGCACCAGACGCCTTCGAAGCCCTGGATATACTCGATGAAGCGCTTGAGACCGGCAATCTTGCCCGGGCGCCCGATCAAGCGGCAGTGCAGGCCGATGGTCATCATCTTGGGGGCACCGGCTTCGCCCTCGGCATAGATCACGTCAAAGGTATCCTTCAAATACTGGAAGAAATGCTCGCCCGTGATCCAGCCCGGCGAATTGGCAAAGCGCATGTCGTTGGCTTCCAGCGTGTAGGGGATGATCAGCTGATCCCGCCCGCCGGTGTCCAGCCAATAGGGCAGGTCGTCGTCGTAAGTGTCAGAGATATAATCGAAACCGCCTTCCTCAGCCACCAGGCGCACGGTGTTGGCGCTGCAACGGCCAGTGTACCAGCCGCGCGGGCGGTCTCCGGTGACCTCGGTATGAAGCCGCACCGCCTCGGCAATGGCCGCGCGCTCTTCGTCTTCGGCCATGTCCTTGTGCTCGACCCATTTCAGGCCGTGGCTGGCGATCTCCCAGTCCGCGTCCTTCATCGCCTGCACCTGTTCGGGCGAGCGGGCAAGCGCGGTGGCAACGCCGTAGATGGTCAGCGGAATGCCGGCGCCGGTGAACAGCCGGTGCAGCCGCCAGAAACCGGCCCGGGCGCCGTATTCATAGACCGACTCCATATTCCAATGGCGCTGACCGGGCCATTGGGCAGCACCGGGGATGTCGGAAAGAAAAGCCTCCGAGGCTGCATCCCCGTGCAGGATGCAGTTCTCGCCGCCTTCTTCATAGTTGAGCACAAATTGCACGGCGGCTTTGGCCCCATTGGGCCACTGCGGGTCAGGTGCGCCAGCACCGTACCCGCGCAAGTCACGAGGATAGCGCGTCACGTCAGGTCTCCTGTCTTTTCACTATTTATAGAACAAAATAATTCCGTCGGCTTTCAGTATATTTTTGAAAGAACTTTTTGACTCTTCCTTCTGTATGCACTGGGCTGAACCGCGCATACCTAGGTCAACAGAATTGAAAGGAGGCTGGCATGGCCGGATTTCTGACCACCCATGTGCTGGACACTGCCCGCGGCTGCCCGGCGGAAGGGCTGAAGATCGATCTTTACCGGATCGAAGGCGATGAGCGCATCCATCTGCGCAGCCTTGTGACCAATGACGACGGGCGCACTGACGAACAGATCCTGCCAGCAGGCGAATTTGCCACCGGCACCTATGAGCTGGTGTTCCATGCCGGCGGCTATCTGCGCGCAACCGGGCAGGCGGGCGCAGATCCGCTGTTTCTGGACGAGGTGCCGCTGCGTTTCGGCATGAGCGAGGCAGGCAGCCACTATCACGTGCCGCTCTTGCTGTCGCCCTACGGCTATTCCACCTACCGCGGCAGCTGAGCCGCACTCCCCGACAGACCTCTCCTCCCGCTTGGCATCTGCCGGCGGTTCCCGTCCCAGGAAACTGGGGCGGGCTTTTTCATTCCGAGGGGAGGGAAGCCAGAATGTGATCCACCATGAAGTCGATGAACAGCCGCACCTTGGGATCCTGATGGCGGCGGTGCACATAAAGGCAAGCCATCTGGATGGGGATTGGCGGCTCCTCCGCCAGCACCGGCACCAGCCGGCCCGAGGCGAGATGTTCCGAAATCTCGAATACCGGTTTCAGGATAATCCCATGCCCGTCCAGCGCCCAGCTGGTCAGCACGTCGCCGTGATCCGATTCAAACGGCCCGGTGACCGTGACCCGCTTGACCCCGTCATGGCTGCGCAGAGGCCATTGGAACTCCGGCGCGCCGGGATAGCGCAGGTTCAGGCAATCGTGCGCCTCCGTCTTCAGCTCCTCACTGTTCCTGGGCTGGCCGCGCTGCCCGATGTAGTCCGGAGACGCGCACAGCACCCGAGGGCAATCGGCAATTTTTCGGATGCGCAGGTTTGAATCCTCCGGCACACCCAGGAAAAATGCCGCGTCCAGCCCTTCTGCCGCCAAATCCAGCTTGCGGTCCGACAGCCGCAGCCGGATTGAGATCAGCGGATAGGCTTCCTTGAACTTCGGCACCGCCGGCGCAATCAGCCGCTGCCCCAGCCCCAGGGGGGCCGCCACATAAAGCGTGCCGCGCGGGGTTTGCGTCACGCTGCTGATGTCGGCCTCGGCCTCGTCCACCGCCTCCAGGATCTTGACCGCACCGCGGTAGAACAGGTTACCCTGCTCGGTCGGATTGAGCAGCCGCGTGGTGCGCTGGAACAGCCGCACGTTCAGATGATCCTCCAGTTGCGAAATCCGTGACGACGCCACCGCAGCCGAAATCCGCATGTCGCGCGCCGCGGCGGACATATTGCCAAGTTCATAGACACGGACAAAGGTGCGGATATTGTCGAGATAGGCCATTCAAGTATTCTTTGTGTTATTTTGAAACAGCTTGGATTTTTTACCTAATACATGAAAATAGCGGCATGCTCTAGTGTCCTTGCCAAAGCTTATGAGGAGAGAACAATGGAAGAGCTTGTGATCATGTGGGACTGGCTGGGCTTTGCGGTCCGCTGGCTTCACGTCATCACCGCCATTGCCTGGATCGGATCGTCCTTCTACTTCGTCGCGCTGGACCTTGGCCTGCGGAAAGTTCCGCATCTGCCGGTCGGCGCGCATGGCGAGGAATGGCAGGTCCATGGCGGCGGTTTCTACCACATCCAGAAATACCTGGTGGCGCCGGAAAACATGCCGGAGCATCTGATCTGGTTCAAATGGGAAAGTTACGCCACCTGGTTGTCCGGCGCGGGCCTGTTGATGATCGTCTACTGGGCGGGCGGCGAGCTCTACCTGATCGACTCCGCCAAGGCCGACCTGGCGCTGTGGCAGGGCATCCTGATTTCCGGCGCCTCGCTGAGCATCGGCTGGCTGGTCTATGATGCCTTGTGCAAATCGCCGCTGGGGGAAAAGCCGACCTTCCTGATGGTGCTGCTGTTTGTGCTGCTGGTCATCATGGGATGGGGCTACAACCAGATCTTCACCGGCCGCGCGGTGATGCTGCACCTGGGCGCCTTTACGGCCACCATCATGACGGCAAACGTCTTTTTCATCATCATGCCGAACCAGCGCATCGTGGTGAAGGACCTGCAGGAAGGCCGCACACCGGATGCCAAGTATGGCAAGATCGCCAAGCTGCGCTCGACCCATAACAACTATCTGACGCTGCCGGTGGTGTTCCTGATGCTGTCCAACCACTACCCGCTGGCCTTTGCCACCGAGTACAACTGGCTGATCGCAGCACTTGTGTTCCTGATGGGCGTGACCATCCGCCACTACTTCAACAGCAACCATGCGGGCACCAGCAACCCGACCTGGACCTGGCCTGTGACCGCCATCCTGTTCATCGGCATCATGATCCTGAGCCAGGCGCCGCTGCAGCAGGACACCTATGAAGAGTCCGAAGCGCGGGAACTGACCAAGGGCGAGCAAGTCTTTGCCAGCAATGCACATTTCGAGGACGTGATGAACGTTGTGCCGGGCCGCTGCGCGATGTGCCACGCGCGCGAGCCCTATTACGACGGCATCCGCCGCGCGCCCAAGAACGTGCTGCTGGAGACCCCCGCGGATGTGGCGAAATACGCCAAGGAGATCTATCTCCAGGCCGGGGCCACCGTTGCCATGCCGCCTGCCAATGTGACCCACATGGAGGACGAAGAGCGCGCCCTGATCCGCCGCTGGTACGGCAGTGCCTCCAAGGATCTGCCCTTCGCGCTTGCCGCGAACTGAGCCGGTTCCCCGCGTTCAATCTGAATGGCTCCGCCCCAGTGGCGGGGCCATTTTGCATGCACCGGGCGTGCACCCCCGGACACCCCCATGCACCCCGGTGCACCCCTGTGCGCCGCCCCGGCACAGCGGCGCCGTGGAACCAAAGAGCCCGGCCGCGCGTTGTTCCTGTACAGGGTTTGCCCAGCTGCGCCGGAGACCCAAGGGTCTTCCGGACTGTTCAGCCACAGCGCCAATCCCTTTCGGGCACCCTTCCCCCGGCCGCACAAACCGGGGGCTGGCCGTTTGGGACCGCGGCAAAACTGCGGGGTTTGGACGTTGAAGGAGGAAAGAAAATGTTTAGAAAGACCATCGCTATTGGATTTGCCATCTGTACCACTCTTGCCGCCTGCGGCGACACCACCGGCGAGCGGCTGGTTTACGGCGCTGGCGCCGGTGCTGCCGGGTCCGCCGTTCTGAACGGCAATCTGGTGACAGGCGCCGCTGTCGGGGCCGCGGCGAACTTGATCTATTGCGAGGAAAATCCGCACCGCTGCTAAGGCGCGAACCCTCGATTCCGGAAGGCGGGCCAGCGGTGCCCGCCTTTTCATTTCCGCTTACTGCACCCCGTTCTCTTGGGGGCCGCCAGCTTCAATCCGCCGGAACGCGGCCAGCCCGTGCTTTACCGCGTAATCCACGAACAGGCGGATCTTGGGATCCTGCAATTTCCGGTGCGGGTAGAGGCAGCCGAAAACGGTCGGCTCCGGCGGCGTCTCTGCCAGAACCTCGACCAGAGCGCCGCTGCGCAGATGGGCAGCCACGTCGAAGCGCGGCTTGTTGACGATGCCGCGCCCGTCCAGCGCCCAGCCCGTCAGCACGTCGCTGTCGTCAGCGTCGTATTTGCCCGAAACCTCCAGCTTGCGCGGGCCTTCGGATGTGTCCAGCGTCCAGAAATATTCCGGTGACCTCGGGTAGCGCAGCAACAGGCAGTTGTGGCCGGTCAGCAGATCCTCCGGCACCTGCGGCGCGCCATGCCGCTCCAGATAGGCCGGTGCGGCGCATAGCACCCGCGCGCAATCGGCGATCTTGCGCATCTTCAGGGTCGAGTCGTGCGGGGTGCCGATGAAGAAGGCCACGTCCAGCCCGTCGGCCAGGATATCGACCTTGCGGTCCGACATCCGCATGCGGATTTCGGTTGCCGGGTAATCCTCGACAAACCCCGGCACCAGCGGCGCGATGATGCGGCGGCCCACGCCCAGCGGAGCGGTCACCCGGATCACCCCGCGCGGCGCAGCGGAGAACTGCGAGACCACCGCCTCGGCGTCCTCAATCGATTCGAGAACCTTCTTGGCCTCGGTATAAAACAACTGCCCGGCCTCGGTGGGGGTCAGCGATCTCGTGGTGCGGTTGAACAGCCGCACGCCCAGGTGCTTTTCAAGCTCCTTGATCCGCTTGCTGGCAACCGCCGGAGTCAACCTCAGGTCGCGCCCGCCAGAGGTGATGCTGCCCAGCTCGACGACTCGGATGAAGACGCGCAGGGATTCCAGATAAGACATGTTTCACAGTCCTTTACGGGCACGCTTGCTGGCTGCCTCCATGGGTGAAAGACGGCAGTCCAGCCGGTTCCGGCATGCTTTAACCTAAACATTTTCAACAGCGTGTTGAAAGCATTTCGCGATTGCGCCCGTTAACCGTGGCAGTCGGACACGGTACAAAAGACATAAGCGGGCCCAAGCGGCTCACAGACATTCGGGAGGCCAGATGGCACATCAAACCGACATCCGCTTTCTTCTGAACGGCAGGGACATTGTGCTGGAGGACGTGAAGGCCACCACCACGCTTTTGGATTTCCTGCGCCTGGAGCAGCGCCTGACCGGCACCAAGGAAGGCTGCGCAGAGGGTGACTGCGGCGCTTGCACCGTGCTGGTGGGCCGTCTGCAGAATGGCGCCCTGCGCTATGAGGCGGTGAACGCCTGCATCCGCTTCCTGGCCTCGCTCAATGGCTGCCACGTGGTGACGGTCGAGCATCTCTCCGGCCCCAATGGGCGGCTGCATCCGGTGCAGCAGGCGATGGTCGAATACCACGGCAGCCAGTGCGGTTTCTGCACCCCGGGTTTCGTGATGTCGCTGTACGCGCTGTGGATGGAGAACCCGCAGCCGACCAAGGCTGAGGTGGAAACCGCCGTGCAGGGCAACCTCTGCCGCTGCACCGGTTATGAGCCGATTGTGCGCGCCGCCCTGGCGGTGAACCAGTACGGCACCCCGGCCAATGATTACCTGACCACCGAGCGTGACAGCCTGACCGCCAAGCTGAACGCGATCCAGCCGCAGGCCCGCGTCGTGACCGGCCCCGAAGACGACCGTGCCATTCTGCCGCTGGACGTGGCCGATCTGGCGCAGGTGCTGGCGGAAAACCCCAAGGCGACAATTGTGGCGGGCTCCACCGATGTCGGCCTCTGGGTCACCAAATTCATGAAACCGATCTCTCCGGTCGTATTTGTCTCTCACCTTGAGGAGCTGAAAGCCATTAAGCTGACCGACGAGGCGCTGATCATCGGCGCTGGCGTCACCTATACCGAGAGCGAAGCGGCGATCCGCGATGCTTTCCCGCATCTGAGCGCCTACTGGGACCGCATCGCCGGCTGGCAGGTGCGCAACATGGGCACCATCGGCGGCAATATCGCCAATGGCTCGCCCATCGGGGACACCCCGCCGGTGCTGATCTCGCTGGGGGCCGAGGTGACGCTGCAGAAAAAGGGCGGTTCGCGCACCCTGCCGCTGGAGGATTTCTTTATCGATTACGGCAAGCAGGACCGCGAGCCGGGCGATTTCGTTGCTTCGATCCGCATCCCGCTGCGCCGGGACGGGCAGATCGACGCCGCCTACAAGATTTCCAAGCGCCGGGACGAGGATATCTCCTCGGTCGCCGCCGGGGTCAGCGTGGAAGTGTCAAATGGTGTGATCACCGCGGCCCGCATCGCATTCGGCGGCATGGCAGCAACGCCCAAGCGCGCCGCAGGCGCCGAGGCAGCGCTGGTCGGCCAGCCCTGGGGCGAGGCGGCGTTTGACGCGGCGGCGGAAGCGGTGAAGCAGGACTTCACCCCGCTCAGCGACTGGCGGGCGTCGGCGGACTACCGGGCGCTCACGGCCAGCAACCTGCTGCGCCGCTTCTATCTGGAACATGATGCTGCAACCGCCGGTCCCGTCCGGCTGGCCGTCGCCTGAGGAGATTTTGAGATGAAGGACCATCAGACCATCAGCGGCGCCGTGCACCATGACCGCCAGCATGACAGCGCGATCAAGCATGTCACCGGGCGCGCTGAATACACTGACGATATTGCCGAGCCCTGGGGCACGCTGCATGCTTACCTGGGTGTCTCCACCGTCGCCCACGCCAATATCAAGGGCATTGACCTCTCTGCCGTGCGTGCAGCACCCGGCGTGGTGGATGTGCTGACCGCCGATGACATTCCCGGCGTCAACGACATCAGCCCCACCGGCAAGCATGACGAGCCGGTGTTTCCAACGGAGAAGGTGGAGTTCCACGGCCAGCCGATGTTTGCGGTAATTGCCGAGACCCGCGATGCCGCCCGCCGTGCCGCCGAACTGGCGCAGGTGGATTACGAAGTGCTGCCGCACGCGCTGGACCCGGTCCAGGCGCAAGAGGCCGGATATCCGATGGTCACCGACCCGCTGAAGCTGGAGCGCGGCGATGTGGAGGCCGGCCGCAAGGGGGCCCCCCACCGCATCCAGGCGCAGATGACCGTCGGCGGCCAGGACCACATGTATCTGGAAGGCCACATCGCCTTTGCCATTCCCGGCGAGGACGAGGACGTGACCGTACATTGTTCCACCCAGCACCCCAGCGAAGCGCAGCATATGGTGGCGCATGTTCTGGGCGTGGCGAACAACGCGGTGACCGTCAACGTGCGCCGGATGGGCGGGGGTTTTGGCGGCAAGGAAAGCCAGATGAACCTGTTCTGCGCGGTGGCCGCAATCGCTGCGAAGAAGCATAATCGCCCGGTCAAGATCCGCCCGGACCGCGATCAGGACATGACCGCCACCGGCAAGCGCCATGATTTTATCATCGACTATGACGTGGCCTTTGACGACGCGGGCCGCATTCAGGCGGTCGAGGGCGGCTTTGCCGCGCGCTGCGGCTATTCCTCGGACCTGTCCGGGCCGGTCACCGACCGGGCGCTGTTCCATGCGGATAACGCCTATTTCTACCCGAACGTGCTGCTGAAAAGCCGCCCGATGAAGACCAACACCGTCTCCAACACGGCCTTCCGCGGTTTTGGCGGCCCGCAGGGTGTGGTCGCGGCGGAGCGGATGATTGAAGAGATCGCCTATGCCCTCGGCAAGGACCCGCTGGATGTGCGCAAGGCCAACTTTTATGGCAAAGAAGGCCGCGACCTGACCCCGTACCATCAGAAGGTGGAGGACAATATCCTCGACCGGCTGATCACGGAGCTGGAGGAAAACGCCGAGTACCGCAAGCGCCGCGAGGAAATCATCGCCTTCAACAAGGAGTCGAAGATCATCAAGAAGGGCATTGCCCTGACGCCGGTGAAATTCGGCATCTCCTTCACCGCGACGCATTACAATCAGGCGGGTTCGCTGATCCATGTCTACAACGACGGCTCAATCCACTTGAACCACGGCGGCACCGAAATGGGGCAGGGCCTCAACACCAAGGTGGCGCAAGTTGTGGCGGATGCCTTCCAGGTGGATTTCGAGCGCATCAAGATCACCAAGACCACCACCGAGAAGGTGCCGAACACCTCCGCGACCGCGGCGTCGTCCGGGTCGGACCTCAACGGCATGGCGGCATTGAACGCGGCGGAACAGATCATTGCCCGGCTGACCAAGTTCGCGGCTGAGAAATACGGTGTGTCCGAGGCGGAGGTGGAGTTCCTGCCCAACCGCGTGCGCGCCGGCAGCGAGATCGTCGCTTTTGATACGCTGGTGAAAGCGGCCTATATGGCCCGTGTCCAGCTGTCGGCGGCGGGGTTCTACAAGACGCCGGAAATCCATTGGGACCGCGCGGCGGGCAAGGGGCAGCCGTTCTTCTACTACGCCTATGGCGCGTCCTGCTCCGAGGTGTCGGTCGATACGCTGACAGGCGAATACCGGGTGGAGCGCACCGACATCCTGCATGATGTGGGCCGCTCGCTGAACCCGATCCTGGACAAGGGCCAGGTGGAGGGTGCCTTCATCCAAGGGATGGGCTGGCTGACCACCGAGGAACTGTGGTGGGATGGCGAAGGCCGCCTGCGCACCCATGCGCCCTCGACCTACAAGATCCCGCTGGCGTCTGACCGGCCGCGCATCTTCAACACGCAGCTGGCTGAATGGTCGGTGAACAAGAAGCGCACCATCAAGCGGTCCAAGGCCGTGGGCGAGCCGCCCTTCATGCTGGGCATCTCGGTGTTCGAGGCGCTGTCGATGGCTGTCGCCAGCACCGCGGATTACAAGGTCTGCCCGCGCCTGGATGCGCCCGCCACGCCGGAACGCGTGCTGATGGCGATCGAAACCCTCAAAGGGCGGGGCTGAGCCATGACCCGCCGCCTCTCCCTCCAGGGTTTTCTGGCCAGCCACAGCCGTGTGGTGCAGGTCGCGCTGACCCGCGTCCGCGGGTCGTCCCCGCGGGAGGCCGGCACCTGCATGTTTGTGGCGGCGGAAGGTCTGTGGGGGACCATTGGCGGCGGCCAGCTGGAATTTATCGCCATCGACCACGCCCGGCGGATGCTGAAGCAGGACGTGATCAGCGACACGCTGGACGTGCCGCTGGGGCCGGAGATCGGCCAGTGCTGCGGCGGCCGGGTGGAAATGTCGCTGGCGCAGATGCGCCAGGGCAACCGCAACACCGCCATTGCCCGCCATCAGGCCGAGGAACAGGCGCTGCCACATGTCTATGTGATGGGCGCAGGTCACGTGGGCCGGGCGCTGGCGGACCTGTTCCAGCATATGCCGGTGCGCTGCATCCTGATCGACCAGCGCGCCGAAGAATTGAACTTGTGCCAGGCGGATGTGGAACGCCGCCAAAGCGCTATCCCTGAGATCGACATCGCCACCGCACCTGCGGGCAGCGCCTTTGTCGTTCTCACCCACGATCACGCGCTTGACTTCCTGCTTGCCTCCGCTGCCCTGCAGCGCGGCGATGCGGGCTATGTCGGGCTGATCGGATCGGCCACCAAGCGGGAGAAGTTCCGCCGCTGGTGCCGGGACCATTGCGACGGTCTGGGAACCGACCGTCTCATCTGCCCCATCGGGGCAGGCGGCAGCCGCGACAAGCGGCCCAGCGTCATCGCGGCCTTCGTGGCAGCGGAAGTGATTGCTGATTTGACCTCTGAAACTGCCGCGTCCGCTTCCGCAAGGAGCACAGACCTGCCCCAAACGGGCAAGCAACCGGACGCAGAGGGAGACACGGCTGGAGCAATCAGCCGGTAAGGACTGCGTCCTCTGATAGGAGGAGGCCGCCATGACCACAGGGCGGAGCTATACGTACAAACTGTTCGCGCGGAATGACTTCAGTGCATTCTGGGCGCTGTTCACCGACAACCTGATCAACCTGATTGTGCTTTCGGGCATCTGTCAGTTTGTCTTCAACATGCCTGCCGACATCGTGTTCGGCCGCATCGTGCCCGGCGCCGCAGTGGCGATCCTGGCCGGTATCGCGGTCTACACCTGGCTGGCCAAGCATATCGCCGAGAAAGAAGGCCGCGATGTGACCGCGCTGCCTTATGGCATCTCGACCCCGGTGATGTTCGTCTATCTGTTCGGGGTGATCGGTCCGATCTACTGGTCCACCAATGACGCCATGCTGGCCTGGCAGGTGGGCATCGGTGCGGGCTTTATGGGCGGCATCGTTGCGGCGATGGGCGCCATCGTCGGGCCGTGGCTCAAGCGGGTGACCCCGCGCGCCGGCATGCTCGGGACGCTCTGCGGCATCGCGCTGGTGTTCATCGGCACCGTGCCGCTGGCGACGATTTTCGAAAGCCCCTTCATCGGCTTTGCCTCGATGATCATCATCCTGTGGGGCCTGGTTGGCCGCCACCGGCTGCCGTTCAACATTCCGGCGGGCCTCTTGGCGCTGATCGTCGGCACCGTTGTGGCGCTTGGCATGGGCGAGGCCTCGGTCTCCTTCGAGGGCGTGGGCGTCTACCTGCCGATTCCGTACTTCGGTGACCTGATTGCCGGTATCCAGCATCTGTTTGCCAACCCGGAGCTGTTCCTGGTGCTGGTGCCGGTGCAGATCTACAACTTCATCGAGACCATGAACAACGTCGAAAGCGCCGAAGCGGCGGGCGACCATTACCCGGTGGGCCTGTGTCAGGTGACCGATGGCGTCGGCACCATGATCGGCGCGGTCTTCGGCTCGCCGTTCCCCACCACCGCCTATATCGGCCACCCGGCGTATAAGCGGATGGGCGCGCGCTCGGGCTATATCATCGGCGTTGGCCTGGTGATCCCCTTTGCCGCCTTCTTTGGCCTCTTGGCCTTCCTCAACAACCTGATCCCGGTGGCCGCGGCAGCGCCGGTGCTGGTGTTCGTGGCGCTCAGCCTGGTCACCAATACCGCGCATTCGGTGAAGACCGACCATATCGCCGCGGTGACCATCGCGATGATGCCGCATGTTTCGGCCTTCCTGGTGATCAAATGGGGCGCACTGGCCGGAGCCCTGGGCGCACTGGGTGCCACCGGCATGGCGCAGCTGGGCGATCCTGAGCTGACCGCAGCGCTGCTGCAGCAGGGGGCGCATTACGAGGGCCATCTGGCGCTCAGCCAGGGTGCAATCCTGACCGGCCTGATCTGGGGTGCCATCGTGGCCAGCGTGATTGACGGCGACTTCCGCAACGCGGGCGGCTTTGCCCTGGCGGCGGCGGCAATGTCGCTGGTCGGCGTGATCCACTCTGCCAGCCTGCATTGGCCGGAATTCAGTGGTGTCGCGATGGGCTATCTGATCGCTGCGGCCTTCCTGTTCATCTACCCGATCTTCCACAAGGCGGATGAACACGAGGAACTCGAAGAAGACGGTGTGAAACCCCATGTGCCGCATCTGCCAGCGGGCGAATAATCCCAAATGAAATGGGGCAGGGGGCCGCGTGTCCCCTGCCTGCGAACCAAGGACAACAAGAGACATGACATCGAAACAGACGCTGCTGCGCGGGCGGGTGCTTTCCTTCACCGCCGAGCCGCAAGGCCCCGAGGACACCAGCGCCTATGAGTTCATCGAGGACGGCGCGCTGCTGGTGGCGGACGGCATGATCCTGGCCAAGGGCAGCTATGGCGACCTCGCCCAGCAGGCCGCCGGCGCCGAGGTGATCGACCACCGCCCGAAAATCCTGATGGCCGGCTTCATCGACACCCATCTGCATTTCCCGCAGGTGCAGGTGATCGCCTCCTGGGGCTCGCAGCTTTTGGAGTGGCTGAACAACTATACCTTCCCCGAGGAAACCCGCTTTACCGATGCGGGCCACAGCGCGCAGATGGCCGGGCATTTCTTTGACCTGCTGACCGCGCATGGCACCACCACCGCGGTGGCCTATTGCTCGGTCCACAAAACCTCCGCCGAGGCCTATTTCGACGAGGCCGCGCGGCGCAACATGCGGATGATCGGCGGCAAGGTTCTGATGGACCGCAACGCGCCCGAGGGTCTGCTGGACACGCCGGTCAGCGGCTATGACGACACCAAGGCGCTGATTGCGAAGTACCACGGCAAAGGCCGCGGGCTTTATGCGGTCACGCCGCGCTTTGCCATCACCTCCACCCCGGACCAGATGGAGATGGCCGGCGCGCTGGTGAAGGAGCATCCCGATTGCTACGTGCAGACGCATCTGTCGGAGAACCACGACGAGATTGCTTTTACCACCGAGCTGTATCCTCAGGCGCGGGATTATCTGGACGTTTACCAGTCCTACGGGCTGCTGACGGAAAAGATGCTGCTGGGCCACTCGATCCACCTCAAGCCGCGCGAGATCGATGCACTGGCGGAGACCGGCGCCAAGCCGGTGTTCTGCCCGACCTCCAACCTGTTTCTGGGCAGCGGGCTGTTTGACGACGCCGGCCTGCGCAGCCGCGGCATCACCAATGCGATTGCCACCGACATCGGCGCGGGCACCAGCTATTCGATGCTGCAGACCTTGAATGAGGGCTACAAGGTTCTGCAATTGCAGAACCAGAAGCTGCACCCCTTGCGCGCATTCCATTGGATCACCCGCGGCAACGCGGCGGCGCTGGGGCTCGCGGACAAGATCGGCACGCTGGAAGCCGGCACCGAAGCCGATATCGTGGTGCTGGATTCCCGCGCCACCCCGGCAATGGACCTGCGGATGCAGCGGGCCGGGACCCTGTCCGAGGAGCTGTTCATCCTGCAGACGCTGGGCGACGACCGCTCCATCGCGCAGACCTATGTGGCCGGCAGGCCGATGAAAAACGCGGCATAGAAACGCCGCGGCGAAGGTTTGCCGCCCGGCGCGGATATCTCTGAGCCGCGGTGGATCCCGTTGCCGTTTTCCGGCAGCGGAAAACGGCCAGGAAAAATCGATTTTTCCTGGCCGGAATTCTCGCAGAATTCCGATTCTGCGCCAAAGGCATCGCCGAAACAGATAAGGCTTGGCCAGGGCTGACAGGGGCTGGGCGAAGCGGGTTAGGCTGCGAATCTGACCTCGACGCGCAGACCGGGCTTTGCATCACACAGCCGCAGCGCGGCCCCGTGCAGACCGGCAATCGCCGCCACCAGGCTGAGGCCCAGGCCGCTGCCCGGGGTGGTCCGGCTCTGCTCCAGCCGGTACAGGCGGCGCAGCACGTTCTTGCGTTCCGCCTCCGGAATACCGGGGCCGTGGTCGCGCACCATCAGAATGGCCGCGCCCTTGTCCCGCCGCAGCGACAGGCTGATGTCCGTGCCGTCCGGCGTGTGGCGCAAGGCGTTCTCGATCAGATTTGCCAGCAGCTGGCCGAGCAGGGCGCGGTCCCCTGTCACCATGACAGGCGTATCCGGCAGGCTGAGCGCGAGCTTGCGGTTCTGCTCCTCTGCCGCCGGCTCATAGATTTCGGCAAAGGTGGCGGCGATTTTGCACAAGTCCACGGCTTCAAACCGCGACCGCGGTGCGCCGTCTTCCAGCTGGGCGATCTGCAGCAGAGCTTCGAAGGTGCTGGTGATGCCGCGGGTCTCCGCCAGTGCCTGATCTGCCAGCGCCTGCGCCGCTTCCGGCAGGTCAGGCACCTCCTGCAGCCGCGACAGCTGCACCGCTACCCGCTGGATCGGGGTTTTCAGGTCATGGGCGATGTCTGCCGAGACCTGCCGCAGCGCCTCGGTTGCGTGCTGCTGCGCCTGCGCCATCCGGTTCACGCTGCGGCCGATGCGGGCGATATCGCCGTGCCCCTGCCCGCCTTCCGGCACCCGTGCGCCAAGGTCGCCGGAGGTCAGCGCCGACAGGGTGCGCTCGATCCCGGCTAGGGAACGGGCCGAGCGGCGCGCCAGCAGCACCCCGCCCAGCACCGCAAGGGCGATGGCCGGCAGCAAGCTGAACAGGAACACCCGCAGGAAGGTCTGGCGCAGGTCGTCCAGCGGCTTGGCGCTTTGGGCGACGGTCAGCAGCCCGCCGTGGATATATTCGCTGAGCGATATGAACCGGCCGGAGATCTCCACCGGTTCCGGCCCCAGCGCCACCACCCGGAAGCCTGCCTGCTGCTGCATGATCGCGGCATTGCCTGCCACCACCCGGCCGCCGGGCCGGCGGTAGCTGAGCAGGCGGCGCTGCGGGTCGGTTTCCCGCGTCTCCGCATTGACCAGCGCCGCCAGTGCGGCAGCTGACGGCGCGGCCCGGAAGCCCGCCATGTCCTGGGTCAGGCTGTCCTCGATCGCCTGCCGCTGGGCGCCGTGGGCGACGTAATAGGTGATGCCGAGGCTGACAGAGCTGGCGGCCACAAACAGCAGCGACAGCCACAGCGACTGCCGCATCGGCGAGGAACGGAGCAAAGCCCGCGCACGGGCCGTCAGATCACCCGGCAATGCGGTACCCCGCGCCGCGCACGGTTTCGATCAGATCGGTACCGAAAGGTTTGTCGATCTTCGCCCGCAGACGCGAGATATGGGTTTCCACCACATTGGTCTGCGGGTCGAAACTGATGTCCCAGACCGCCTCCAGCAGCATGGTGCGGGTCTGCACCCGGCCCTTGCGGCGCAGCAGATGCTCCAGCAGGCGGAATTCGCGGGGCAGGAGGTCGATCTCCTGGCCTTCGCGGGTGACCTTGCGGCGCAGCAGGTCCATCTCCAGACCGCCCGCCCGCAGCACCGTCTCCTGCTCCTGCAGGCCCGGGCGGCGCGCCAGTGCCGCAACGCGGGCGGCCAGCTCGCCGAAGGCGAAGGGTTTGACCAGATAGTCATCCGCCCCGGCCTCCAGCCCCTCGATCCGGTCGTTCACCCCGCTCAGCGCCGTCAGCATGATCGCCGGGGTGCGCACGCCGGCGCCGCGCAGGGTCTTGATCAGGCTCAGCCCGTCCAGGCCGGGCAGCATCCGGTCGATGATCAGCACATCGTAATCGGACGCCGTGGCCTGCAGCAGCCCCTCGCGCCCGCCGGTGACGAGATCGGCGGTGTGCCCTTCCTCGCGCAGGCCCGCCTGCACATAAGGGCCGGTGGTGGCGTCGTCTTCGATCACCAGGATTTTCAAGGCCTTCTCCCGCTTTTCAACCCCCCCCGGTGATACACCGGAGCGCTGTGCCGCACACATTACAGATCTGTATAGAAGGCGTCAGGCGGTTGAAATCCGTACCCTCCATCTGGCTTGCATCACTTCAACGCAAGGAGACGAAAATGTCCAATCCTGCCACCGCCCCCAAGAGAGTTGCCTTTGGCCTGACCGCCGCCTCTGCCGCCGCCATGTTCGCGCTGGCGCCCGTGCCCGCGCTGGCGGTGCCTGCCGGCGGGTATGCCGATCTTGTCGAAACCATCTCCCCCGCCGTTGTCTATGTCGAGGTCACCGGCAAGGCGCAGCCCGTGTCTGACCGGCAGGCCATTCCGAATGATCAGTTCATGGAAGAATTCATGCGCCGGTTCGGCGGGCGCCTGCCCCGGCCCGAAGACAGCCGTCCGATGAAAGGCGCCGGCTCCGGTTTTGTCGTCGCGGAGGAAGGGCTGATCGTCACCAACAACCACGTGATCGACAACGCCCAGACGGTGACTGTTACCCTGGCGGACGGCAGCGTCCATGACGCCACCGTGGTCGGTGCCGACCCGCTGACCGACATCGCCCTGCTGAAGGTGGCGGCAGACAAGCCGCTGCCGGTGGTGGAATTCGGCTCCTCCGAAGAGCTGCGGGTCGGCGACGAGGTGATCGCCATGGGCAGCCCGTTCGGCCTGTCGGGCACGGTGACCTCCGGCATCGTCTCGGCCACCTCGCGCAATATCAATTCCGGCCCGTTTGACGATTTCATCCAGACCGACGCGGCGATCAACCGGGGCAACTCCGGCGGGCCGCTGTTCAATGCCGAAGGCGAGGTCGTCGGGGTGAACACCGCGATCTATTCGCCCGGCGGCGGTTCGGTCGGAATCGGCTTTGCGGTACCCTCGGACATGGTGCAGAAGATTGTCGCCGACCTGGAAGACGACGGCAAGATCACCCGCGGCTGGCTCGGCGTGCAGATCAAGCCGCTGTCCGGGGAGGCCGCCAATGTGCTGGGCCGCGAGGCCGGCCAGGGCGTGGTGATCGAAAGCGTGGTGGCGGAAAGCCCCGCGGCTGAGGCCGGTCTCAGGCCCGGCGATGTGGTCCTGCGCTTTGGCGGCACCGAGGTCGATGAACTGCGCGACCTGACGGCGGCGGTGGCGATGAACACCCCGGGCGAAGCTGCGCAGATCGAGGTGCTGCGCCAGGGCAAGGAGCTCACTTTGGAGGTGACCCTGGGCGACCGGTCCGGCCAGGACGCCTGACAGCGGCTGCGGGGAGATCTTTTGCATCCCTGCCGGAAGCCGGGCAGGGATGCGGGTGATCAAGGCAGGTAGAACCGCCGCTCCCGGACCCTGTCTGTGCCCCGCACGCCCGTCTTGGCGCCGCTGTACCGTTCACGGCACGTCAGAGCGCCGGAGGGGCAGGCTGCAACGGCCTGCCTCAGACGGTCTTCCGCTTCCGGGTCCCCGGTTGCATCCTCCCGGCCGGAAAGGGCGCGGATCACTTGGGAGAGGGTCAGACGGCATTGGCCGAAACCATGGCATTTCGCCGCGTTGAAGCGAAGGCGCAGCTGGCGGGTTTCGATCACCGGCATGGTCTGGACCTCCCCGGATCGGGTTACGGTATTGCTGGTCTTCCGTTCCGAGCGGTCGTTTAAATTCACCCGGCGGTGTCCCACGACCCGCCGCGCGGCGGCCTACCGGACGGTCTTGATGGCCGCGCTGACGATATCCAGCGCCCTGTCCAGATCTTCGCGGGCGATGGTCAGCGGCGGGGAGAGCGTGAGGACATTGCCCTGGCTGATCTTGAAGCTGAGCCCTGCGTCGAGGCAGGCGTAGTAGATCTGCTCGGCCCGGGCGCGGGCCTGGACCATACCGCCGCCATCGCCGGCGATCTCCACTCCGAACATCAGGCCGCGGCCGCGGATGTCTGCGGCAAGGGGCACATGCCCCAGCGCATCACGCAAGCGCGCCATCGCGTGGCGGCCCAATTCCCCGGCGCGCTCCACCAGACCTTCCTCCTCGATGATCTGCAGGGTCGTCAGGGCGGCACGGGCGGTCACCGGGTTCTTTTCGTGGGTGTAATGGCCGATGGCAAAATCACCACAGACGTCCAGATCGCGGCGGGCGACACAAGCCGCAATGGGCAGGATGCCGCCGCCCAGCGATTTGCCGAGTGTCACAATGTCCGGCACGATGCCGTCATGCTGGAAGCAGAACATCCGCCCGGTCTTGCCGAGGCCGGTGGGGATCTCGTCCAGGATCAGCAGCACGCCGTGCTTGTCGCAGATCTGGCGCACCGCTTTCCAGAACCCCGGCGGCGGCACGACGGGCACCGCCCGCATCGGCTCGGCGATGAAGGCGCAGTAATCGCCGTCGCGGCCCAGCACGTAGTCGATCATCTTCGCACAGGCTTCGGCGCTGGCCTCCAGTGTCCCGTGGCCGTACGGGCAGTCCGACGGGCTGTAGGGCGCCACATGTTCCGTGCCCGGCAGCAGCGGCCCGGCGATATGGCTGCGGAAGGTGGCCTCGCCGCCGACCGAAGCGGCGCCGAAGCCCGCGCCGTGGAAGGCATCCCAGAAGCTCAGCGTCTTGAAGCGGCCGGTGGCGGCGCGGGCGATCTTCAGCGCCACCTCATTGGCATCGGACCCGCCGGTGGTGAACAGCACCTTGCCGAGATCGCCGGGGGTGATCTGCGCCAGTTTTTCGGCCAGCTGCACCGCCGGTTCATTGGTGAAGCGGCGCGGCGCAAAGGGCAGCTCGTCCAGCTGCTGCTTGATTGCCGCCACCAGCCTGGGGTGGCCATAGCCGAGGTGATGCACCGAGTTGCCGTGGAAATCCATGTAGCGGCGGCCGTCCAGATCCTCGATCCAGATGCCCTCGGCCTTGGCGATGGTGCTGACGCAGGGGCTGGAGAGGCTCTGGTGCAGAAAGGCCTTGGCGTCGCGCGCCAGCAGCGGTGCCGAGTTTGCACCGGTGGATGTCGTGAGCCAGGCCTGGCGGGCTTGGGACGTGTTGGATTCACCTTCGGTGTGGACGAGCATGCGCCGCCTCCGTTCAAGGGGCAAAGAAAAGGAAAAAAAACGGGGCGGCACGGCGCCGGCCCCGGCGGGCCGGGGTTATTCCGGCCAGGGGAGGGAGTAGGTCTTGACGTTGGTGAAGAACTTCATCGCCTCGATGACGCCTTCCTTGACGCCGTTGCCCGAATCCTTGATGCCGCCGAAAGGAGACATCTCGATGCGGTAGCCGGGCTGTTCCCAGATGTTGCAGGTGCCCACGTCCAGGCCGTTGATATAGGCAATCGCCCGGTTCAGATCGTTGGTGCAGACGCCCGAGGACAGGCCGAACTCGGTGGAGTTGGAGATCTTCATCACCTCGGCGTCGTCATCCGGCACCCGGACGATGGGAATGATCGGGCCAAAGGTCTCCTCCATCACCAGTTCGCTGCCGTGCGGCACCCTGTCGACGACAATCGGCGGCAGGAGCGCGCCCTGGCGGGGCGGGTGATACAGGATCTCGGCACCTTCCTTTTCGGCTTGGAGAACCCGGTTTTCAAACAGCTCTGCCGCCTTGTCGTGGATCACGCAGCCCAGTTCCGTTTCCGGGTCCTGCGGGTCGCCGAACCTGATCTTCTTCGCCTTTTCCAGAACCAGCGGAACGAACCTGTCCGCAACGCTCTCCTGCACCAGGATGCGCTTGATTGCGGTGCAGCGCTGGCCGGAGTTGCCGGTGGCACCTGCCACGGCGATGGCGGCGGCCTTGTCCAGGTCGGCGTCGCTGAGGTCGTTCAGCACGATCAGCGGATCATTTCCGCCCAGTTCCAGCGCCTGGCGCTTGTAGGCGCCCTTCTCGGCAATCAGCTTGCCCACCGGCACGCCGCCGGTGAAGGTGATGATGTCGATGTTCTCGTTGGTGATCATCTCCTCGCCGATGTCCTGCGGCCAGCCGGTCACCACCTGGAACATCTCCGGCGGCAGCCCGGCCTCGTACAGAATGTCGGCCAGCGCGATGCAGGTGAGCGGCGTCAGCTCCGTCGGCTTGCAGACCATGCAGTTGTTGGTGGCAATCGCGGGCGCGATCTTGTGGCTGACCATGTTCAAAGGGTGGTTGAACGGGGTGATCGCCGAGATCGCCTTCACCGGTTCGCGCTTGGTGAAGATCTTGCGCGGCTTGCCGTTGTGGGTGAGGTCGCAGGAGAAGATCTCGCCGTCATCCTTCAGCGCCTCGGCCGCGGCGAACTGATAGACATCCTGGGCCCGCCTGGTCTCGTAAATGGCGTGCTGGTGGCAGATGCCCAGCTCCAGCACCAGCCATTCGGCCAGCCATTCGCGCTTCTCGCCGATCAGCTCCCCGGCCCGCTGCAGGATCCGGCTGCGCTCGTAACGGGTGAGCTTCGGCGTGTAACTCGCGGCGATCTCAAAGGCCATGCGGGCGTGTTCCGCCTGGCCTGCGGGCACATGGCCCACCACCTCGCCCGTATAGGGGTAATGCACCGGCACGGTGTCCTTGGCAAAGACAACCTCGCCGCCGATGCGCATGCCCTCATTGCGGATTTCGATGCTGCTCATGATCTGCTCCTTCATGGTTGCAGCGCCGCCGCCTGCGCCGCATAGAAAAACGCATCGAAGTTGCGCAGCACCGGGCGCTCCGGCAGCGGCAGGACGCGGTTGCAGATGAACGGCACTTCCTGTTCGGTCAGCCCGCCATGGCTCCTGAGCGGCTCGTTCAGCGCCGCCAGGTCGTGGCGGTGCTCCGAGGTGCCGATGCAGATGTTCCCGCCGGAGACCAGGATGATGTCGCCGATCCGGTCGCCCGGCAGCTCGAACCGTGCCACCGCTTCCTCGCGGGTCAGCACATCGGTGATCGCGTCATAGCCCGCCAGCCGCGCCATGATCCCGGCCCGGTCCGCGCCCTCGGGCAGATAACAGGTGGCAAAGGAGCCGAGCGCGCCGTGGTGCACCACGTAAGGGTCGGTGATCGGCAGGATCACCCGCGCCTGGCCCGCGCCCAGCCAGTCATCCATCAGGTCCTGCACGTAGATCACGCTGGGCGAGCCGTCGGCATGGTGCTTGGGCTTCATGCCGTGGTCGGCGGTGACCACGATGGCGGCCCCCAGCGCGTCCAGCTCCGTCAGGTATTTGTCGAACATCGCGTAGAAGGCCTTGGCCTCGGCCTGATCGGGGCTGTACTTGTGCTGCACATAATCCGTGGTGGTCAGATACATCACGTCCGGCGCCCATTCCTGCAGCAGCTTCACCCCGGCCGCAAAGACAAACTCGCTCAGCTCTGCCGAATAGACCTCGGGCTGCGCCATGCCCAGCCACTCGCTGGCCTTCTCCTGGCCGTGCTCCGCCGCGGTCGAGGTGTCGGATTTCTCCGCCGAGAAGCACTTGGCGCGGTCGTCATCAAACGACAGGCCTGCGCCCAGCAGCGCCCGCAGCTTGTCCTTGGCGGTGACCACGGCCACCCGCGCGCCGGCATCATGGAAGGCCTTGAACACGGTGGGGGCGCGCAGGAAGCGCACGTCGTTCATCATCACCTCTTCGCCGCTGTCCGGGTCGATCAGGTAATTGCCGCAGATCCCGTGCACCACCGGCGGGCGGCCGGTGGCAATGCTGAGGTTGTTGGGGTTGGTGAACGACGGGATCACCGAATGCGCCAGCCGGTCGGTGCCGGTCTCCCGCATCCGCTTGAGCGTGGGCATCAGCCCGGCGGCAATCGCCTTGTCCAGGTATTCCGGCTCGCAGCCGTCCAGGCAGATGGCAATCGCGCAGGTCCCGGGCACGGCGTAGGCGCGGCCGTTGGCCACGACGGGGGAGTGAATGGTCATGTCTTTGACGTCCTTATCTCTCAGGCTTGCTTCTCAGGCGGCCAGTTTGGCGCGTTCTGCCAGCGCCGCGGCGGGCGGGGCCGCGCTGGCGACGCCCATTTCGGCAAGAGTTTCCTTGGCGGCAGCAACAACCTGCCGCATCACGTGTTCATCCATCTGCCCGATGCAGCCGATGCGGAAACTGTCCGCCACCGTCAGCTTGCCCGGGTAGATGATGAAGCCCTTCGCCTTCATCAGCTCGTAAAAGCGGCTGAACACGAAGTTTTCATCCGCGGGGCAGAAGAAGGTGACGATGATCGGCGACAGCCAGCGGTCCTGCAGCAGGGTCTCGAACCCCAGCCCGCGCATGCCCGCCACCATCGCATCGCGGTTGCGCCGGTAGCGCGCGCCGCGCCCCCCGACACCGCCTTCGGCCTCATGCGCCTTCAGCGCTTCCAGGAAGGCCGCCACCGCATGGGTCGGCGGCGTGAACCGCCACTGGCCGGTCTTTTCCATATGCGCCCATTGCGCATGCACATCCAAAGACAGCGAATGGCTGTTGCCCTTGGCCGCCTCCAGCTCCGCCTTGCGGGCGATGACAAAGCCGAAGCCCGGCACCCCTTCGATGCATTTGTTGGCCGAGGACACCATCGCCTCGTAGCGGATCTGCGCGGGCTTCAATTCAATCGCGCCAAAGGCCGACATCGAGTCGATCAGAAGCTTGCGGCCCGCGGCATAAACCGCCTCGGAAATCTCCTCCACCGGGTTCAGGATGCCCGAAGAGGTCTCGCAGTGGATCGCCACCACATGGGTGATCGAGGGATCCTCCGCCAGGATCTGCGCCACCTCCGGCCCGCGCGGCGGCAGGTAGTCGCCCTTGTCCAGCAGCTGATAGGCGCGGCCCAGGTAGTGCAGCGTCTGCGCCGAGCGCAGCCCGTAGGCGCCGTTGGCCAGCACCAGCGCCTTGCCGCCGCGCGGCACGAAGGACGCCAGCATCGCCTCCACCGCAAAGCTGCCGGAGCCCTGCATCGGCACGCAGTCAAACTCCGCGGCACCGTCGCCCAGCAGCGCCAGCAGGCGGCGGCGCATCTCGCGGGTCATCGCCCGGAAGTCGTCGTCCCAGCTGCCCCAGTCCCGCAGCATCGCCTGTTTCACCTCATAGGAAGTGGTCAGCGGCCCGGGCGTGAGAAGATAGGGCTCACCCAGAAAGGGCGGATCAATCTGCGGTGCCGAAGCGGTCATTGCCTGTCTCCAAAACATGTTCCAGATGCATGATTGCGCCAGATAAACCCATATGTAAAATTGCAAAAAACAATCCAATCATAGGCCAAACCTATAAACATCAAGAGAGATGCAGCCCCGGTTTCGGGCAGGAAACCCGACGGCAGCCCGGGACTGCAGCCAGCTGAGCCCTGCAGGCCGGTATCCGGCAAGCCGTGACCGCTGCTGACAGCGGTCCCGCAGGTGCCCCAGCCGGGTAAACCTGTCTTATTCACAGCACCGCAGCATTTGCCATCTGCGCGAAGGCGGCGGCCTCGCCGCTCGCCTCCATAACCCGTATAGGGGTCATGTCCCGGAATTGCGCCTCAGCGGTATTCCGTCAAGGCCGCCGCCGTCTGCGCGCCCTGCCGGCTACCTGGCTGCCGGCAGGGCATTGGACCATCAGACCGTTTCCGCAGCCTTTGATTCCGCATCGATAAGCTTTTGCAAGCGGCGGCGGAACAGCAAGGGACCGGCGTCAATTGCCAGATCGACGTTCCGGGTGGTCTTTCCGGTCATCCCCTTTTGCACCTCGATCAGAATCTCCCGGTCTTCATTGAATGCCACCTCGACCGAGTCGCTCATGTACTGGGATATTTCCGCGTTCTGCGCATGCACATTGCGGATCTGAAACCAGTAATAGCGTGTGGTTTCTTCATCTTCCGGGGTCATGAAGTTGTAGCTGTCCATTTGGAAATACTGCCCCTCCGGCAGGTTGCTTGCGTCGCCACCGGTGCCTGCAGGCACGAACACCGCCTTGATATATGCAAGCGACGGGTAACGGACCTCGTAATGCTGCTCGCGGTCGCAATTGCCCTCGAACGGCACCAGTTTCCGATAGAAGGGCGCAACCTCCACATCATACATCCAGCGCGACACGATCACGCCGGTTTCCGTGCCGGTGACGGTCAGCGGCTCCTCCTCGCAGGCGGCATTGCCAAAGGAGCTTTGATGCACCCAGGCGACATGGCTGGGATCGAGCAGATTGTCGGTGATGTAAAGGTAATTGCAGGGAAACGGCATCGCGTCGCCCTTGTTGATGCCCCAGCCCGGCTCTTCGAAATGCGCGACCTTGAAGATCTTGTCCGGATCCGCCAGCGCCGGATCGCCCATCCAGATCCAGACCAGACCATAGCGGCTTTCGACCGGGTAGGCGTGGATGTTGGTGGCCGGCGGGATCTTGTCCTGGCCGGGCACGCGCACGCAGCTGCCGGTGCAATCGAAGGTCAGCCCGTGATAGCCGCATTCGATATGGTCGCCTTTGATGCGCCCTTTGGACAGCGGCAGCTTGCGGTGCGGGCAGGCATCGATCAGCGCCACAGGGGCGCCGGCTTCGGTGCGGAAGACCACGATCTTTTCGCCCAGCACCTTGATCTGGCGCGGCTCGCGGGTAATTTCGCTGTCCCATGCAGCGACATACCAGGTGTTGCGGAGATACATGTTCAGCCTCTTCTGTCTGGGGCGCCGGGGGGGACCGGGCGCGGATCGGTGGATGGATCGGCAATGTCGTGGCGCAAGGCCAGTGCACGCAAATGGTCCGCAAAGGACTGCGCAGCAGACCGGGACACCACCAGATTCACGTCGCGGGTGCTGTGCCACCAGACCGTGCAGTCATAGCCGCCCAGCCGGGTGCGGATGCAGCGGGCCTGGCGTATTTGCGGCGCAAACAGGTCCGCACTGGTGTAAAGATCCAGAAATTGCAGCGCCTCGACGCCGCGCAGGCGGAACTGGGTCCAGCCATGGCCGATGTCCGCCGTGCGGTACCGGCCCTCAGGCACCGGGCCGCTGCACCAAGCCGTTCCGGGCCAGAGCCGCAGAAGCAAGCTTCCGCCGTGCTGGCGCATCTGTCCAAAGGGCAGCAGCATGTCCAAGGCCCCGGGCCCCGCGTTCAAGGCGGTCAGCGGCAGGAACGTTTCATCCAACCGCAGCCCGAGCGGGCCGGGCAGGAAGCCGGCCGCATCGCTTGCGCGGGTGATCTCCGGCGCTTCATCCATGCAGCCGCTCCCCATTCGGGTCATAGAAACAGGGTTCCGCGACCCGGACCCGCACCGAACTCCCGGCAACCGGAGAATGCGCCCAAAGCACATCTCCCAGCCGGTTGCGGCCGTCTTGCAGAAAGCCAAGCGCAACCGGGCGGCCAAGAGCGGGGCTGCCGATTGCCGCGGTCAGATGGCCGATGGTTGCGGCGCATCCCCTGGCGTCAATGTCCTGATCGCTCAGATGCGCGGCATAGGGGATGGGCGTTGTGCCGTCCTCCGGAACCAGCCCCACCAGCTGTTCGCGTCCTTCTGCCTGCAGACCTGAGCGCTGCAGCAGGGCACGGCCCAGAAAATCCTTCTTCGTCGAGACCATGCCGCCCATGCCCAGATCCCCCGGCGTGCGGCGGCCGTCGATTTCGGTGCCTGCCGACAGATGCCCCTTTTCGATCCGCAGCACGTCCAGCGTTTCCAGCCCGTAGGGCGTGATATCCCATTCGGCGCCGCGCGCCATAACACGGGCCAGCAGAGCCCCGGCATAGCCCGCCGGAACATTGATCTCATAGCTCAGCTCGCCCGAGAAGCTGACCGCGAACACCCGCGCAGGCAGCCCGCCGAGATGTCCCTCGCGCACTGCCGCAAAGGGGAAGGCGTCGCGGGACGTCCCGAAATCCGGCTCCAGCGCGGTCAGGAGACTGCGCGCATTCGGGCCGGCTATCGCCAGCGAGGCCCAATGATCGCTGACATCCGTGAGCGACACATCCAGTCCCGGCCAGTCAGCCTGCGCGCATTTCCGCATGTGCCGCCAGACGGAACCCGCATTGGCGGTGGTTGCGGTTACCATGAAATGGTCCGGGGCCAGGCAGGCGATGGTGCCGTCGTCAAACACATAGCCGTCCTCCCGCAGCAACAGCGCATAGCGCAGCCGGCCGGGCTGGATGGCGGCAAAGTTGTTGCAGTAAAGACGGCCGAGGAACTCCAGCGCATCCGGCCCCTGCACGTCGATCTTGCCAAGGGTGGACATGTCCACGCAGCCCAGCGAATTGCGCACCGCACGGGTTTCCCGCTCAATCGCCTGCGGCATGGTTTCGCCCGGCTTCGGAAAGTAACGGGGATAGAGCCACGCGCCGGAGGTCTGGAACACGCAGCCCAGTTTCCCGAACCCATTGTGAAAAGGCGTGCGCAGGGCGGGGGTCATCTGCCTGCCTGTCTCCGCCCCGGCCAAAGCGCCCAGGGAGACCGGCGAATAAGGCGGGCGATAGGTGGTGTGGCCAATGGCGGCAGGGTCCTGCCCGGACAGCGCGGCGATTTCCAGCACACCGTTGGTCCAGCTGATCTTGCCCTGATCGGTCCCCATGCCAAGGGTAGTGTAACGCTTGGTCAGCTCGATATCCCGGTAGCCCTCCCGCTGTGCCAGGGCGATGTCCTCGCGGGTGACGTCATTCTGAAAATCGGCAAAGGCCTTGCCGTTGCCTGCGGTGAAGACCTCTTTCAAAGCAGGCGCAGGGGACGGGCGCGGCAGGCAAAGGTGCTTGTGCATCTCCAGCTCCGCCATCGCCTGATGCGCGGCAGCCTTGCCGTCGGCAATGCAATCGCCCGTGTCCAGAACCCCGCGGGCGCCGCCGATGGGGCGCAAGGGTCCCTCCGTTTCCGGCGGCAGCAGGCTCTGGCTGGTTTCCGAAAAGCTGAGCCGGCCGCCCATCTGCGCAAACAGATGCGCTGTCGGCATCCAACCCGCCGACATGGCCAGCAAATCGCAAGCCGTGCGGTGCTTGCGGCCGTGCGCATCGCGCCAGGCGAGGCCGGCCAGATGCTTTTTGCCTTGGGTGCAGAGAAGGCGGGCCCCGGCGGGCAGCTCCGCGGCAACGGCAATCCCGGCCTCCTGCAGGGCGGCCACGGTCGCGGCGCGCTCCTGCGGATCACTCACGGCCACCACGGCGCGGTTCCCGGGTGCCAGGCCAAAGCGGCGGATGTAGCTGCGCACCGCGCCCGCCAGCATGATGCCGGGGCGGTCATTCCCGGGGAACACCAGCGGGCGTTCGATGGCGCCGGCCGCCAGCAGGACGCGCTTGGCCCGTATCTTCCAGAGTACCGCCCGGCAGGCGCTGCCGGCGGGGAGCGTCTCCACCGCCTGCACCAGCCCGTGGTCATACTGCCCAAAGGCCAGCGTGCCGGGCATCACGGTGACATTGGACAACGCCTGCAGCGCGTCCGCCGCATCCTCGGCCCAGTCCAGCGCGGGCAAGCCTTGCAGAGTTTCCCCGGACGACAGCAGCGAGCCGCCAATGGCGTGGTCCTGTTCCAGCAGGATCACCGTTGCACCCGACTGCGCCGCTGTCACCGCCGCCGACAGCCCCGCCGGACCGCTGCCGATCACCAGCACATCGCAGCTTTTCCGCCGCTTGTCATAAAGCGCAGGATCGGACGCCGGGTCCACCTCCCCATGCCCGGCCGCCTGGCGGATCAGCGGCGCAAAGCGCCGGTGCCAGGCGCCCCGCGGCCACAGGAACGTCTTGTAATAAAACCCGGCGCCGATCGTCCTGCCGAGCAGGCCCAGCACCGCGGCCCGGTCCTTGTCCAGCGAAGGGGTGGTGTTCTGGCTGGCCACCTGCAGCCCGTCGCGCAAGCGCACTTCGGTCACCTTCAGGTTCGGCGTGCTGCCGCTCTCATCCCGGACGGTGACCATGGCCGAGGGCTCTTCCAGCCCTGCCGACAGAATTCCCCGCGGGCGGTGGTACTTCAGCGAGCGCGCCACCAGGTGCCGCCCGTTGGCCAAAAGGGCCGAGGCCAGCGTATCGCCGGGATGGCCGGTCATCGCCACACCATCGAAGGTGAAGCAGAGCGTCCGGCTGCGGTCGATCAGCCCTCCTGCGGGCAAGCGCCTCATTCCGCGCCTCCCGGATGGAATTCATGAGAGACCGTGTCCCGCGTGACTTCGATCCATGCCTCGCAGCCGCTGCCGTGATACCAAAGCTCCCGCAAGGCGCCGCGCGGGTTGTGTCCCATATGAAGGGCTTTGCTCCAGACCGCAGCATCCGCCTGTCCGGCCAGCGCAGGCAGATCGCGGCGGGGGCCGCCATAGGTGAACTCGCTTTCCTCGCGCAGGCCGCAGAGGGGGCAGGGGATCAACAGCATCTCATCGCTCCTAATGCAGCCAAGGGTAGGGGCCGGCGCCGGCATCGTCCTGCTCGGCGCCAGACGCAAACCGCTCCAAGGCAAAGGGCCGCAGCAGCTCCGGCAGCTTTCCTGTGGCCAGCAGTCCGGCCATCTGGTGGCCCACGGCAGGGGTCGCCTTGAACCCGGCATAGCCCCAGCCGGCATTGATCATCAGCCCCGCCACCGGGGTGGGGCCAAGAATGGCGTTGCCGTCCATCGGGATATCCGCAGTCCCCGACCAATGCCGCATCAGCCGCAGCCGCGACAGGAACGGGAACATCTGCAAGGCCCGGGCCAGCACATCCTCGATCCGCTCGAAACTGCCGCGCCGGGCAAACGAGCTGTAGCCGTCCGTCGCGCCGCCCAGCACAAACTCGCCCTTGCTGGTCTGGCTGACATAAGACAAGCCTGCGTTGTAGTTCACCACGGTGTCCAGCGCGGGCTTCACCGGCTCGGTGACAAAGGCCTGCACGTTGATCGAGTTCAGCGGCAACTCCAGCCCCGCCAGCGCGGCGACCTGCGTGCTGGCGCCGGCCACACTGATCAGGGCCTTGCCGCAGGTGATACGGCCCTTGGCAGTCTCGATGGCCTGCAGCGTGCCGTCCCGGACCTCAATCCCGGTGACCGGGCAATTCTGAAACACATGGATGCCCGCCTGCGACGCCTTGCGGGCAAAACCCCAGGCCACCGCATCATGGCGCACCACGCCGCCTGCCTCCTGCACCAGCGCGCCGGCGATGGGGAAGCGCTTGGGCGAGGCCAGGTCCAGCTCCTGCAGCCTTGCCTGCAGAGCATCGCCGGTCAGGATCTGCGCATCCGCTCCGCCCAGCCGCATGGCATTGGCGCGCAGGGTGAAATGCTCCAGCTCGCCGTCGGAATGGGCCAGATCGGCATAGCCCCGCGGCTCATACATCAGGTTGAAATTCAAATCGCGGCTGAGATCAGCCCACAATCCCAGGGCAAAATCCTTGAGCCGGAAACTGGAATTCAGCAGGTAGTCGGACCGCACAATCGTGGTGTTGCGCGCGGTATTGCCGCCGCCGATCCAGCCCGCCTCAAGCACCGCCGCATTGGTGATGCCGTGCTCCTTGGCCAGGTAATAGGCCGTTGCCAGCCCGTGGCCGCCGCCGCCGATGATCACAACGTCATAAGACGCGCGCATATCCGGGGTGCCGACGGCCGCCTGCCAGTGCTTGTTTGCGGTCAACGCATGACCCAGGATGGAAAAAGCGGAATAGCCCATGCCGGAAATCCAAATTACATCTGTGATCACAGTTAGCGAAGGCAGGGCCATTTGGCAAGCAGCAGATTTTTGTTGATCTGTGATCACAGAAACGCCATACCGGAAGGGCAACATGACACCCGGAGGCAGAACAAATGGCTGAGTTTCCGCTTGCAGACCTGGAGCCCGGTGCGCGCAACCTGCTGCTGAACTGCGCCCGCGCGCAGGCAGGCGACCGCATCCTGCTGGTGGGTGAGGCAGGCAAGGACCTCTACTTTGAGCCCGAACTCTGCACCGCCGTGGCGCAGATCGCCAAAGGGCTGGGAATGAAACCCGAAATCATCGTGACCGGACCTGTGGCCGATGCCGGTGAATTCCCCGCCGCCGTGCGCGCGGCGATGGCACGGGCGGACCGCACGGTCTTTTTCTCGCGGCTCGGCGATCAGGTGCGCTTCAATCTGGAGGGGAGCAAGGCGGTAATGGCCTACACCCTCACCCGGGAGCACATGGCAGCCCCATTTGCCAGCGCCGATTTCGACGCCATGAAGCGAGTGCACGACGCGCTGCTGGAGCTGATCCTGAACGCCCGGTCCTGGCACATGACAGGCGATTGCGGCACCGATCTGACCGGCGAGATCAAACCGGACCGCGGCAGCGCCATTGCCGATTTTGCGCTGGAGCTGTTCCCGGTGATGATCTTCCCGCCGGTGCATTGCCGCAAGATGCGCGGCACTCTGGCAATCCGGCATTTCGTGACCTCCTCCTCGACGCGGGCTTATGAGGACAGCACCCTGGTGCTGGATCAGCCCATTCTGGCGCAGGTGGAGGACTCGCGGCTGGTGGCGTTTGATGGCCCGGCCGAGCTGGTCTCCCGACTGAAGAAACAGCTGGAGCGCGCGGCGGCGCTCACTGGCGGCGATCCCTGCCGGGTCAACTCCTGGCACACCGGCATCAACCCCGGCACCTTCTACAACGGCGATCCCTATGAGGATCTCGAGAAATGGGGCACCGTCGCCTATGGCTCGCCGCGCTATACCCATATGCATGCGGCCGGAATCGATCCTGGCGATGCGGCCTTTCATCTGATGGACCTGACGATCGCCTTCGATGATCAAGTGGTCTGGGAGAGGGGCCGCATGATCTTCCTCGACAGGCCGGAGATTCAGGCCATGCTGCCCGCAGACCAGCGCAGGTTCCTCAACGCGTCAGTGCTGCGGGATATCGGGATCCAAGCGCCATGAAACCGGCCATCGCCTGGGTAGACGTGATCGCGCAATCAGAAGCCAAGGACACCCTGGCCGAAGCCTATGACGCGGTCAAAGGCAAGGACGGCAGGGTCGAGAACCTCTACCTGGCGATGTCGCAGACACCGGCGGCGATCCAGCCCGCGGACGCCCATTACCTGGCCTTGCTGCACAACCCGGACAACCCGCTGGCGCCCTGGCTGGCCGAGCTGGCCGCAACCTATGTGGCGATGCTTTGCGGCTGCCGCTATGCGGCGGTCAATCACGGCGCGAATTTCCGGATGTATCTGGAAGATGACGCGCGGGCAGACGCAATCCTGCAGGCGCTGGAAGCGGGCAAAGAGCCCGCTGAGGCAGACAGCAAAACGCTGGCCGCGCTCCGTTATGCCCGCAAGCTGTCGCAGACGCCCGAGCAGATGACTGCGCAGGATCTGCAGCCTCTGCGCGCGGCAAGGTTCTGCGACAAAGGGATTTCCTACCTGATCCAGATCACTGCCGCCTTTGCCTATTGGGCGCGGATGATCAATGGGCTGGGCACCCGGCTGGGTGACACTGCCGGGTTGGCGGAGACCCCCGTGCCAGCCGCCCCTAAGTAGCCGTCTGCGCCCGGCGCCGGGCGTATTCCCCGGCATGCGCCGCCCGCATCCGCTGCACGGCGGGCCGCTGGCAGATCACCTCCCGCTGCCGCGCGATATTCGGATAGGCGGCGATGCCGCCTTCGGGGAAGATCACGTCCCACAGCGTCTGCATGCCCAGGATGAAATCCGGCACCGTGGGCGAAGCGCCAAAGAAATACGGACCCGCGCACAGGGCCTTGTCGAGGGTTTCAAAAACTCCTCTGAGCCGCGCCATCGACGCCACCTTCAACGCGGCCTGCCGGTCGGGCTCGCGGTGATAGAACTCCGGGTGGTACTGGATGATCACCTCCGGCTGCAGCGTGGTTGCCAGATAATGGAACCATTGCAGAAAGGCACCGCGGCGCGGGTCGCCGGGCGGGATCACCAGACCCGCCTCCGGGTGGCGCTCCGCAAGGTAAAGGCATACCGCACCGGTCTCGAACACCGCGCCGTCCGGGCCGGACAGCGCCGGAGTGCGGCAATGCGGGCTGGCGGCGAGGAAGTCCGGATCGGGATCCTCGTCAAAGATCCGGATCCAGCGCACCGCGTATTCCGCGCCGGTTTCCTCCAGCACCGCATGGGCGCTCATCGCGTAGGTGTCAGGCGCGCAGAACAGGGTGTATCCGGGCATTTCCAACTCTTTCCAGCCGCACCGCTGCCGGCCAGCGGCAGAGCGCCGGACGGCAGGGCGGGGCATTTGCCTGGTCAGGCGTCGATCCAGGCTGTGCGCGCCGCCTGGTAGAAGCCGAGGGGCCCGGCGCTATGCGGTGCCACGCCCTGCACTTCGTGGCGCGCGGCATCGACGAAGTTGCGGAAGCCCAGCGTGATATGGCCGCCATCATCATGCACCATCTGCTGCATTTCGCCGTAGATCTCCTTGCGCTTGGCAAAGTCGAGCGTCGACCGCGCCTGGCTCAGCAGGCCTTCGAAACTGTCATTGCGCCACAGCGTCTCGTTCCAGGTGGAGGTTTTGGAAAAGGCGATGGAGAAGATCAGGTCCGGCACCGGCCGCGGATCCCAGCCCGAGGTGATCATCGGCTTCTGGATCCAGACGGAGGACCAGAAACTGTCCGCAGGCGGGTTGATGACATTGAGGTTGATGCCCGCGGCCTTGGCGCTTTGCTGCACATGCTGCGCGGCGGCCAGCGCGCCGGTTCCCGCAACATCCGAGCCATAGAGGTCAATCGGCGTGTTCTCCAGCCCGGCCTTCTTGATGTGGAAGCGGGCCTTGTCGGGATCATAGGCCCGCTGGGCGATTTCCGCGTTGTAATAGGGGTCGATCGGTGCGATCGGGTGATCGTTTCCGATGGTGCCCAGCCCCTTGAGGATGTTGTCGCGGACCCCTTCGCGGTCGATGGCATATTTCATGGCCATCCGGAAATCATGGCTGTCCGTCGGCGCCCGGTCCAGCATCATCGCAAGATTGAGGAAGGCGCCGGAAGGCGCGTTGACCACATAGCCCGCACCGCTGTTGCCGATCAGCCGGGTGGCCTTCTGGTCCAGCTGCAGCAGCATGTTGATGTCGCCGGCGATCAGCGCGTTGATCCGGGCGGTATTGTCCGGAATGCCGACAAACTCCAATTCGTCGACATAGGGGCCTTCCGCGCCCCAATAGTTTTCATTGCGGGCAAAGACATAGCGGTTGCCGGGGGTGAACTCGACCACCTTGAACGGGCCGGTGCCCGGCGGTGTTCCGGCAAAGTCCTCAAGCCCCCGCTTGCTGATATGCAGCCGGGTGTCGGACATGATCATCGGGAATTCCGCATTCGGCCCTTCCAGATGGAACCGGACCTGATGGTCGCTCAGCTTTTCGACCGCGGTGATCTGGCTGATGTAGGATTTGGCCGGCGCCTCGCTGCCCTCGCGGTTGATGCGGTCAATGGTGTGCATCACATCCTCGGCGCCAAAGGGGGCGCCGTCGTGGAAGGTCACACCCTCGCGCAGGTTGAAGACCCATTGCGTGGCATCGTCATTGGCCTCCCAGGAGGTGGCCAGCCAGGGCATCGGCTGCAGATTGGCGTCCCGGTTCACCAGCGTGTCATAGACGGAATAGCCCATCATGATATTTGCGGTGCCGTAGAATCTGGTCGGATCCAGGCTGTCCTGCGCTTGCGACGCTTCAATGCCGACCACAAGGCGGCCGCCGGTCTTGGGCGTTGCCGCATGGGCCCGGCCGGCTGTCAGGCTGGCGATGGCCCCCGCCGACACGCCGGCAGCGGCCAGGGTTCCCATAAATTGGCGCCGCGACAGTTTCCCGGCCGCGAATAGCTGGAACTGGTGGTCTTTGAACTTGCTGTCAGACATTCATGGTCTCCGCTGTTGGGTCGTCCGGCACCGGCGGGCCTGGATCATTTGCCGGCCTTTTATGGTCCGGTTTTTGCTTATTGTGCTAAACTGTGATCACAGAATCATGCAAAAATCAAGCATCTTTGATCACAGATGCCAGCCGTGGTAAGGCTGGGCACAGCAGCACAGGACCTTGGGCGCCAATGGTAGCCGGTCCGCAGCCAAAGACCAGAATGGACCTCGGAGGGGCAGATGGACACAGCAGCAAATCGGGAAACAGCGCCTGCGGAAAATCTCAGCGCCAAGGTCTATGCCGACCTGAAAATGAAGCTGATTGTCGGCCGGCTCCGCCCGGCGGAAACCCTGTCGATCCGGACCCTCGCCGAAGAATACGACGTCTCAGCCATGCCGGTGCGCGAAGCGCTGCGCCAGCTCGCCTCCGAGGACGCGCTGATCGGTGCCGCCAAGAAGGCCTACCGGGTGCCGGATCTCAACTCGGGAGAAGCGGCGAATCTATTCTTTATCCGCGCCATCCTGGAAGGCGCGGCAGCGGAAATCGCCGCCGAAAACGTGCGGGACAAGGATATCAAGGCACTGGAGAAACTGGTGCAGGACATGGAAGCTGCCTGGCAGAAGCAGGACGCGGTGCAATTCCTGCTGGTCAATTTCAGGTTCCACAGCCGCATCTACAGCCTGACCCGAAACAGTGCCCTGCAGTCGATGATCGAGTCGCTCTATGCGCGCACCGGTCCCTGGCTGGCGCATGGCATCACTGAGCTGGTGACCATCGACAGCTGGATGGGCGACCACCCCGGAATCATCCAGGCGCTGCGCGACCGCGACGCGGCGCTGGCCCGGAAACTGGTGGAACAGGACGCGCGCTGGGGCGTCGATCTCTACCGCGCCCGCAGCTGAAACGCCCGGCACCGGCCGCGAATAATTGATGCACGCAAAACTTATCTCTTGATTTTCAGCTCATCTGTGATCACAGTTTACCTGTTCCCTGGCCAGTGACCGCCAGCGCAAGGGAGGGACCGCATGAGTTTAACGGAGATTCTCTGGAAGAGGCTGGTCCTCGGCATCGGAACGCTGCTGTTTGTATCGGTGCTGGTGTTCCTCGGGACCGAGATCCTGCCCGGCGATGTGGCGCATGCAATTCTGGGGCAGGGGGCAACGCCGGAATTGCTGGAGCAGGTCCGCGAGCGCCTCGGGCTGAACGAGCCGCTGCACGTGCGTTACTGGGTGTGGCTGACGAATTTCATCACTGGCGACTTCGGCACCTCGCTGGCCAATGGTGCGGATATCAGCTCCGAGATCACCCGCCGCGGCAGCAACACCATCATTCTGGCACTCTGCACGGCCGTCATCGCGGTGCCGCTGGCAATTGCCCTGGGGCTGGCCGCGGCGGTCAAGCCGGGCGGGCTGGCCGACCGCTTGATCACCTCGACCTCGCTGGCGCTGATCTCTTTCCCGGATTTCCTGGTCGCGGTGGTGCTGGTCACCATCTTCGCCATCAAGCTGCGCTGGCTGCCGGCCATCGCCTCGATCCGGCCCAGCTATGACCTGGTGGACTGGATCCGCATCCTGATCCTGCCGGTGATGGGCCTCACCTTCACCATCCTGGCGCATATGGTGCGGATGACCCGCTCCGCCGTGCTGAACGTGCTCACCAGCCCGGCGATCGAGATGGCAATCCTCAAGGGCGTGCCGCGCCGCCGCCTGCTGCTGCGCCACGCGCTGCCCAATGCGCTGGGGCCGATCATCAATGTGGTGGCGCTGAACCTGGCCTATCTGGCCAGCGGCGTGGTGGTGATCGAGACGCTGTTCAATTTCCCCGGCCTCGGCCGCTACATGGTCGAGGCGGTCACCAACCGCGACGTGCCCATCGTGCAGACCTGCGCGATGATCTTCTGCTCCTTCTATGTCCTGCTGAACATGACTGCCGACATCCTGTCGATCATCGCCAACCCGCGCGTGAGGTACAAGAAATGACCCCCGGACCCCGGACCTGGGCAGGCGAGCTGCGCGAGGCGGTTTCCGACCTGACGCCCGGCGTCACGCTTTGTCTTCTGTTCCTGATTGCCGTCTTCGTAATCGGCGCTTTCGCCCCTTGGATCGCCCCCTACGGCGAAGGCGCGATCCTCACCAACGACAGTTTCCTGCCGCCCAGCAGCGAAATGTGGCTGGGCAGCGACTACCTCGGGCGGGATGTGCTGTCGCGGCTTGTTTACGGCGTGCGGATCACCCTGTTCCTTGCTTTGACTATCACGTTCCTGTCGTTCTTTGCAGGCGTTTTCCTCGGCTTCCTGGCTGCTGCCTTCGGCGGGCGGATTGACAGCTGGATGAGCCGGATCAACGACGCGCTGCTCAGCTTCCCGGCGCTGATGCTGGCGCTCATCGTGATCAACTCGCTGGGCTCTTCCTTTGTGGTGCTGGTTTTCACAATTGCCTTCATCGACATGACAAGGGTGTTCCGGGTCGCCCGGGCGCTGGCGGTCAACATCATGGTGATGGACTATGTCGAGGCCGCCGTGGTGCGCGGCGAGGGCAAGGGCTGGATCGTCTGGCATGAGGTTCTGCCCAACGCCCTCACCCCGCTTGCCGCCGAATTCGGCATCCGCTTCACCTATGCCATCCTGTTCATCTCGGCGCTCTCTTTCCTCGGCCTCGGCGTGCAGCCGCCGCAATCGGACCTCGGTGTCATGGTCAAGGAGAACATGCAGGCGATCCTCTGGGGCGAATACACCACGCTTTATCCGGCCTTCGGCATCGCGCTGATCGCCATTTCCATGAACGTCTTTGTCGACTGGCTGCTGCAGCGGTCCAGCGCCAAGCTGCCTGATGAGATCTGATATGCGCGACACCTCCCACAACGGCTCCGATAGCGGCCCTGAAGGCGAGCCGCTGCTGCAAGTCCGCGGCCTGGATGTCTCCGTCCGCGACAAGAAGGGTCATGAGTTCAAAATCGTCGACGGCATTTCCTTTGACGTGCAGCCGGGCGAGGTGATTGCGCTGATCGGCGAGAGCGGCTCAGGCAAGACCACAATTTCGCTGGGCTGCATGGGCTATACCCGCCCCGGCTGCCACATCACCGGCGGCTCGGTGCATCTGGGCGGAACAAACGTGCTGGAGCAATCCCTGTCCAAACTGCAAGAGCTGCGCGGCAAGGAGATCACCTATGTCGCGCAATCGGCAGCGGCCTCCTTCAACGGCGCCATGACAATTGACGCGCAGGTCATCGAAATCCCGGTCATCACCGGCGCCATGAGCCGCGAGGCGGCACTGGCCAAGGCGGCACGGCTCTACAACGACCTGGAGCTGCCGGACCCGGAAAACATCGGCAAACGCTACCCGCATCAGGTCTCCGGCGGCCAGCTGCAGCGGCTGATGGCGGCGATGGCGATGATCAGCGATCCGCGGCTGCTGATCCTGGACGAGCCGACCACGGCGCTGGACGTGACCACCCAGATCGAGGTGCTGCATTCCTTCAAGAAACTGATCCGCGAGAACAACACCGCAGCCATCTACGTGACTCACGACCTGTCGCTGGTGGCGCAGGTGGCCGACCACATCCTGGTGCTGAAAGACGGCCGGATGGTGGAATACGGACCCACCGAGCAGATCATCTCCAACCCGCAGCACGGTTACACCAAGGCGCTGATGGCCGCCGCTCACCTGATGCCGGAGGACATCCACGCCCCGCCCGTGGCGGCAGCGCAGGCGCCGCCGCTGCTGGAGGTGCGCGGCGTCACAGCCGGCTACGGACCGGGGCAAAGCATCATTGCCCTGCGCGGCATCGATCTGACTGTCAATGCCGGCGAAACCCTGGGCGTGATCGGCGAGAGCGGCTCCGGCAAAACCACTCTGGGCCGCCTGATCTCCGGTCTGATGGGCGCCAAACAGGGCGGCGTTTATCTGGACGGGCAGCAGCTGCAGCATTCCGTCAGCCAGCGCTCCCGCGAGGAGCTGCGCCAGATCCAGTTCGCCTTCCAGATGGCCGACGTGGCGCTGAACCCGCGGCAACGGCTGAACAAGATCCTCAGCCGTCCGATGGTGTTCTACCGCGGCCTGTCCCAACGCGAGGCCACCAGGGAGGTGGCCCGCCTGCTGGAACGTGTCGGCCTGCCCACCGATTTCGCCTGGCGCTTCCCGCCTGAGCTGTCGGGCGGCCAGCGCCAGCGGGTCAACCTCGCACGCGCCCTCGCCGCCCAGCCACGGCTGATCATCTGCGACGAGATCACCTCGGCGCTCGATACCATCGTGGCGCAGCAGATCCTCGACCTGCTGGAGGACCTGCAGGACGAACTCGGCCTCAGCTACATGTTCATCACCCATGACATCGCCACGGTTTCAAAGATCTCCGAGCGGATCGCGGTGATGCGGCACGGGCGGATCGTGGCGCAGGGCCCGGTGGATCAGGTGCTGAAGCCTCCGTGCCACGAATACACCCAGCTTTTGCTCAATTCGGTGCCGGAGATGCGCACTGACTGGCTGGATGACGCGGTCGTTGAGCGGCGCAATCTGGTGGCAGCACTGGACAATATATGAGTGTGCCTCGTTGAGGCAAGAAATTGGATCTGAAGCTGAAGGGCTCCAAGGATGAACAAGCCGTTCAAAGTCATGATGGAAGAAACCTGGGCCGGAGCCTGCCGGGGCCTTTCCCCGCAACCAGGCACCAACCTTCAGGAGATCAGCAATGGCAAGCCGCCTCTTTGGCCATCAGACCGGCTCTTCGGACAAGACACCTAACCCTCAACATTCAGCCACATGCCGCCCAGGCAAACACGAGGTGCTGCCATGAACACGGCAGCGCGGGTTGTTGTCATCGGCGGCGGCGTGGTCGGCTGCTCCATCCTCTACCATCTGGCCAAAAACGGCTGGCGCGACGTGATGCTGCTGGAGCGGCAGGAACTCACCTCCGGCTCCAGCTGGCACGCGGCGGGCGGGCTGTTCACCGTGGTGCGGCCCAACGCGGCGGCGGAGATGCACCGCTACACCTTCCAGATCTACCGCGAGCTGGAACAGGAACGAGGCCAGCCCTGCGGCTTCCATTTCACCGGCGGCCTCAACATCTGCCGCACCCAGGACGAGATCGACAGCAACGCCATGATGCAAAGCGCCTGCCGCCGGCTGGGGATCGAGGGCCATTTCATCTCGCTGCAGGAAGCCAAGGCAAAGGCACCGGTGCTGGACACCTCGCACATGATCGGCGCCTTCTGGGAGGAGGAGGGCGGCCATGTCGACCCGGCCTCCGCCACCAACGCCTTTGCCGCCGCCGCGCGGCAGTTGAGCGCCACCACCCACCGTCACACCCCGGTCACCGCCACCAACCAGCGCGCTGACGGCACTTGGGACGTAGTGACGGACAAGGGCACCATCCATGCCGAATATGTCGTCAACGCCGCCGGCCTCTGGGGCCGCGAAGTCGCCCGGATGGCCGGGATCGAACTGCCCTTGATGCCGGTCGAGCACCACTACCTGGTGACCGAAAACATCCCCCTCATTGAAAGCCTCGGCTTCGAACTGCCGCAGATCAACGACAATGAAACCGGCTCTTATGCGCGGCAGGAGGGCATGGGGATGCTGCTTGGCGCCTATGAGGACAAGATGACCCATTGGGCCAAGGACGGCACCCCGCTGGACTTCGGCCACGAACTCTTGCCCGACAATCTGGACTGCATGGAGTGGAACTTCGAAAAATCGGTCGAGATCATGCCCTGTCTGGGCGAGGCCGGCGTCAAGCGGGTGATCAACGGCCCGATGATCTTCTCTCCCGACCTGTCGCCGCTGATCGGCCCGCACCCCGCCCTGCGCAACTATTTCTGCGCCAACGGGGTGATGGCCGGCTTCAACCAGGGCGGCGGCATCGGCCGGGTGATCGCGGAGTGGATCATCGGCGGCGAGCCGGAGATCGACATCTTCAACTGGGATGTGACCCGCTTCGGAGATTTCGCGACCAGGAAATACACCGAGGACATGACCCGGTATTTCTATGAAAACCGGTCCGAGAAAACCTTCCCCTACCAAAGCTTTCCCGCCGCCCGGCCGCAGGCAAAATCCCCCATCCATGACCGCCTCGCGCAGGCGGGCGCGGTGTTTGGCACCGGTTTCGGACGCGAGCACGCCACCTGGTTCGCATCCGAAGGTATGGAGGCGGAGGACAGCCTAACCTACCGCCAACCCAATTGGTGGAAACCCGTCGCCGAGGAGGGCAGGCGCCTGCGCGAAGGGGCAGGGCTTTTCGAATTCTCCGACATGGCCAAATTCGAGGTCTCCGGCCCGAATGCCGAAGCCTGGCTCGACCGCATCATGGCCAACCGCCTGCCCAAAACCGGACGGCTGTGCCTCACGCCAATGCTGTCGGACAAGGGCAAGGTGATCGGCGATTTCACTGTCTCCAACCTCGGGGACCGCTATCTGATCGTCGGCACCTACGCAATGCAGCTGGCCTACCTGCGCCACTTCCGCAAATACCTGCCCGCCGGCGGCGTCACGCTCAGGAACCTGTCGGACGAACTGTCCGGTCTCGCCCTGGCCGGCCCGAAGGCACAGGCCATCATGGCAACGCTCACCGATCAGCCGATGGACAGCAGTTCCTTCCGCTTTATGGATGCCAGGGAGATTACGCTGGCCGGGGTGCCGGGTGTGATTGCCCTGCGCGTCTCCTACACCGGGGAAACCGGCTATGAGCTTTACATGGCCCCGGACCGCCAGCCGCAGATCTTCGATGCCCTGCGCGAATGCGGTGCGGACCTGTGCGGCCTGCGCGCGCTGATGATGCTGCGGCTGGAGAAAAGCTACCCGGCGTGGGGGCTGGAGATCACTTCCGACTACTATGCCCATGAATGCGGGATGATGCACCACGTGAAGCTCGGCAAGGGCGAGTTCATCGGCCGGGAAGCCGCCCAGAACTATGGCCCGCCGCGCGAACTCCCGATCACCCTGACAGTCGAGGCCGGCGATCTGGCGATCTGGGGCGACGAGGCGATCTTCCTGGACGGCCAGCCCGTCGGTTATGTTTCTTCGGGAGGCTGGGGGCCGGTCACAGAACGGCATATCGCGCTAGGATATGTGCCGCCCGGGGCGTATCGCGAGGGTGGCGACTATGCGGTGGAGATTCTCGGGCGGTTGCGCAAGGCCCGATTGGCGCCCGAGGCACTCTACGATCCCTCCGGCGGCAAAATGCGCCGCTGACCAAAGGAGCGACAGGATGATTGTGACAGGTGGACATTCCTATCAGGGCTACAGCGTCGGCATTCTGATGTTCGACAACAAGCGCTTTCCCATGCCGCCCGGCGATGTCGGCAACGCGACGAGCTATCCGTTTCCGGTGCTTCTTCGCCAGATCAAGGGGCTGGAGGACAACCCCTTTCCGCCGTTGACGCGTCCGGATGGCAGCTATACGCCCGAAGTGCAGATGTGTATCGACGCGGCGGTTCAGATGGAACGCGACGGGGTGCGGGCCATCGCAATGTGCTGCGGCTTCTTTTCGCTGATCCAGCCTGTGCTGGCCAAACACGTCGCGATCCCCGTCATGACCTCGCCGTTGATGATGTTGCCGGTCATCCGGCAGATGATCCGACCGGATCAGTCCGTTCTGGTCGTAACGGCGGCGGCGCAGTTGCTGGCGAGTGAATTCTTCACGGCGGTGGGCGCGGATCTGAATGACCGGATCACGCTGGCGGGTCTGGACGGCTCGGAGGTCTTCAACGCCATGTGCATGGGCGGATCAGAAATCACCTGCGATGCCGACGTGCTGCGCGCCGATGTATTGGCGGCAGTTGACGAGGGCAGGAAACGGGATCCGAATATCGGTGCGGTTCTTCTGGAATGTACCAGCCTGCCGCCCTTCGCCTGCGATGCAGGCGAGGCTGCGGGGCTGCCGGTTTTTGATTTCATTGCCTGTGTCGAGTGGCTGCACCGGGCCGTGGCGCCGAAACGCTATTCGGGATATATCTGAAGAGGATGGATGCGATGCAGATATCACGCGCGGTCGTGCGCCGGGAAACCTGGGCCGGGGCGGAAAGGGGTGCCACCCCGAACCACACCCCGAAACAGGAGAACACCCATGTCCCGCCGCCGCCGTTCCATCCGCCAGTCCCGTAACACTGGCTTTACCCAGCGCCCCTTTGGCGAGGTCCGCAATCCGCTTGCGCCCACCGAACTGATCTCGGCCGATCAGGTCGAAACCATCCACCACGCCAGCCTCAGGGTGCTGCGCGACATCGGCCTCAAGGTCGACAGCGCCGTCGCGCGCGGCCTGCTGGCCAAGGCCGGCGCCGATGTCGACGGCGCCACCAACCGCGTCCGCTTCGACCCGGCCATGGCCGAGGAAATGCTGACCGGCATCCCCTCCGAATTCACCATCCATGCCCGCAACCCGGCGAAAACCGTGACCGTGGGCGGCAGCTCCATGGCCTTTGCAACCGTCAGCGGCCCCTCCTTCGTCTCCGACCTCGACCGGGGCCGCCGGGCCGGCACGCTGGAGGACATGCGCAACTTCGTGAAGCTCTCCGCCTCTCTCAACATCTTCCACCACGAGGGCGGGGCCGGCTGCGAACCGCTGGAGCTGCCGCCGGAAACCCGCCACCTCGACATGATGCTGGCCCAGACCACGCTCTGCGACAAAGGCTGGCAGCCCTGCTGGCTGAACTCCGCAGAACGTGCCCGAGACTGCATCGAGATGGCCAAGATCGCCCTGCAGACCGACGACGAGGGCCTGCGCGCCCGCCCCGGCATCATCGGCGGCATCAACACCAACTCGCCGCTCCTGCTGGACGACAGCCAGGCCGAGGGGCTGATCGAGTTTGCCCGCGCGGGCCAGCCGATCCATGTCACCCCCTTCACCCTGGCCGGCGCCATGAGCCCGGCCACCATCGGCGGCTCGCTGGTGCAGCAGAACGCCGAGGCGCTGGCCGGCATCATCCTGGGCCAGGCCGCCTGCCGCGGCGCGCCGGTGTTTTACGGCCATTTCACCTCCAACGTGGACATGAAGACCGGCTCCCCCGCCTTCGGCACGCCCGAATACGCCCAATCGGTGCTGGTCTCCGGCCAGATGGCGCGGCGCTACGGGCTGCCGATCCGCTCCTCCAACACCACCGCGTCGGCCTGTGTCGATGCGCAGGCCGCTTATGAAAGCGACATGTCGATCAACGCCTGCATACAAGGCCATATCAATGTCATGATGCACGCCGGCGGCTGGCTGGAGGGCGGTCTGACCTGCTCGTTCGAGAAGCTGATCCTGGATGCCGAGCTGCTGCAGATGCAGGCAGCTCTGCTCGAGCCCATCGACCTCAGCGACGACGCCCTGGGCCTTGAGGCCATCGCCGAGGTCGGGCCGGCTGGCCATTTCTTCGGCACCGCCCATACGCTGGACCGCTACGAGACAGCTTTCTACAGCCCGATTCTCTCCGACTGGCGCAATTATGAGACCTGGCGCGACGACGGCGCCAAAACCGCCACCCAGCGCGCCAACGGGATCTGGAAGCAGCTGCTGAATGATTATGAAAAGCCGCCCATTGATCCGGCTGTGGAAGAGGAACTCGAAGCCTATGCCGCCAAACGCAAGGAGGAGATTGGCGCAGCACCCTGACGCCGTCGGCCGCGCCGTGCCGGCAGCCCCAAGCGCAAACGCCCGCCTGGCGCGGCGGGCGCAACACCGCAGGGAGCGCAACGGCGGACGCCGCGCCGCCGCAATCCGCCGCAGTCCGCCTCAATGCCGGGAATATTGCCGCCGCCGGCCCTCTCCCTCACGGCCGGCCCCTTCAGCGGCCGTCCCCGCATGCCCGGTGCCACCGGGCGCGATACCGGCAGTCCTTGCCAGCTGCGAGCGCCGCTCCTGCCGCTTCGGCTCACAATTCCCGGTCGGCGCCCAGCATCCGGCCCATATAGCCCAGGAAGTCCCAGATCGTGCCTTCCAGATCGTCCGGCGCCAGCGGGCCGCTCTGGTAATACCGCGTGTTCTGCGCCACTTGCAGGGTCTCCAGCTTCTCCCTGTCTTCCGCGTTGAAGGACTTGCAGAGATCGACATAGGCCGCAACCTCCGGATCTTCCGGATCCTCCTTGAACCCGGCAATGCCCCAGCGGATCGCCACCTTGTCCGCCCCCTTCGGGCGCAGGCAAAGGTACAGCGTGTAGTTCGCCGCCACCGCCACCACAAAGCTGGGAAAGATGTTGAACAGCACGGTATTGCGCTGCTCATCCTCTGTCATGTCTTCATGGAAGGGGCCGCGCGGCGGATATTGCGGGTCATAATAGGACCGGTAGGCAGTCCACCGAGCCTCCCCCGGCACCTTGCGGCACAGCTGTGTCGGCGTCATCGGCTGCAGCGTCTTGGGGTGGGTCGCAAACAGGTGGTACCCCTCCATGAAGTTCTCGGTCAGGTTCTTCCAATTTGTGTTCCAGACCGCTTCATCGGTGAACAGCAGGTTGCGCTGCTCATTGTGATAGTTGCGCAGAACGCCCTGCAGGGAGTCCAGCTGCGGCGCCAGCGGATCGGCGGTGCCGTCCAGATTGACAAAGATGAAACTGCTCCAGATTTCGGACCTGAACTGCGGCAGGCGGCAGCCCTTGATCTCGAAGTTCTTCGCCGTCTTCATCAGCGGCGCGGTCTTCAGCCGGCCATCGGTGTCATAGGTCCAGGCATGGTACTGGCAGACAAAACTGCGCCGGTTGCCGCTGGCTTGGGTTTCGACCATGTTGCCGCGGTGGCGGCAGACATTCGACAGCACATGCACCCCGCCATCGTGCCCGCGCGAGACCAGAAGCTGCTCGCCAACGATTTCAGTGGTGTAGAAGTCGCCCGGCTCCGGAATCTCGCCTGCATGGCCGACACACACCCATTCCCGCCTGAACAGGTGTTCCTTCTCAAGCTCCAGAAAATCCTCTGAAGTGTAAAACCCGGACGGCATCGTGCGGGCCTGCTCCCGGTCCAGTTTCTTCAGATCGGTCAATTCCTGGCGCAGCGCTTCGGCGGTGATCGCATCGGTGACGGGCATCTGATTCCTTCAGCCTCCTAATCTGTGATCACAGATTGATTGCATATTTCAGCCGCATCCGCCAAGGAAAAAAGCCACTGCCGGAAAATCAAAGACCGCTTCAGCCCGCTGGCAGGCTGGACATCGCGAATCAGCGAGGGGGCCCTGCACGGCTCCGGCCGGCCCTGCGCGGCAACGGTGCTTTATGCCGGGCGCTGAAAAGCAACATAATCACTATTATCGCTGCTGCCGATGCAGCCGCAGAATCTGAAATGCCGCCCATGCGCAAAGCAAAACCGGTGACATTTCGACTTGAGTGCAACAGCCGGGACTCACCGGTGCGCCCGGTCTGCGGCAGGACAGCCGGCCGCAGACTCTCCATCAATAATTGACAAAATTAGTAAATTATCTTACCCGCCGCGCTCGAAGGAGTTGCAGATGTTTTATGATCTGGCCAAGTTGCGCGCTTTCGGCGCCCGGACCTGCCTGTCTGCGGCGGATGGCGCCACACTGACATACGCCGCCCTGGCGGAGGCCGCGGAGCAATTTGGCCGGCTGCTGCCGCAGGGCCGGCAGCTGATCGCAATTGAGGCCGCCTCCGATCCCGAGGCCATCACCGCATATCTGGGCGCCCTGGCGGCGGGCCACGCGGTGATGCCGCTGCCGGCCGGCAGCAGCGCCACCGCCGCGCAGCTGGAGGCGCGCTTCCGCCCGGCCGCCAGTTTCCGCCGCGCGGGCGGCACATGGCAGCTGCTGGCGCATACGCATGACCCTGCGGTGATCCATCCGGAGCTCGCGCTGCTGCTGCAGACCTCCGGCAGCACCGGACACGGACGCGGCGTGCGGCTGTCCGCCGCCGCCGTGGACGCCAATGCCGGTGCCATCGCCGGCTACCTGGAGATCCGGCCCCAGGACCGCGCCGCCCTGATCCTGCCGCTGCATTATTCCTACGGCCTCTCCGTCCTGCATTCCCACCTCGCCTCCGGCGCCAGCCTCTGGCTCGCTCCCGGTTCGGTTCTGGATCCCGGTTTCGCCCCTGCGCTGGCGGCCTCCGGCGCCACCAGCCTGGCCGGCGTGCCGCATCACTTCCGCCTGCTGGAAAGCGCAGGCCTCTCCCGCGCGCTGCCGGAACAGATCAACACCCTCACCGTCGCGGGCGGCGCCATGGAACCGGACCAGGTCCGCGCCTGGTCAGCCCGGATGCAGGCCCGCGCCGGCCGGTTCTTTGTCATGTACGGCCAGACCGAAGCCACTGCCCGGATCAGCTACCTGCCGCCGGACCAGGCGCTGGAGAACCCGGGCGCCGCCGGCCGCGCGATTCCCGGCGGCCGCCTGCTGCTGCGCGATGCAGGCGGCACCGAAATCACCACCCCCGAGGGCGAAGGCGAGCTGATCTACAAAGGCCCCAACGTGATGATGGGCTATGCCGAGAACAGCGCCGATCTGGCCAAAGGCGCCGCGCTCAGCGAGCTGGCCACCGGCGACCTGGCCCGGCGCGATGCCAATGGGCTCTACCACATCACCGGGCGGCTCTCCCGCATGTCCAAGATCGCAGGCCTGCGCATCGGCCATGACGCCATTGAACGCGCGCTGGCCGCGCAGGGCCTCGAGGCCGCGGTCTGGGGCGATGACAGGCGCATTTCGATTGCGGTCTGCGGTCCTGAGCATGGCATCGCCGCGCTGGCCGCCAAGCTGACCGGCGTCGGCCAGCAGCATTTCACCGTGCTGCCGCGCACATCCCTGCCGCGCCGCGCCAATGGCAAGATCGACTACCCGGCATTGAAGGCGCAATCGGCCAAGCCCAAAGCTGCCAAGAACGTGCTGGCCGCCTTCCAGGCCGCCTTTGCCCCGCAGACCGTCGGCCGCAATGACAGCTTCGCCTCGCTGGGCGGCGATTCCCTGCGCCATGTGGAGCTGTCGCTGGCCCTGGACGAAGCCCTGGGCGGCGTCCCTGCGGGCTGGGAAGCGATGCCTGTCGGCGAACTCGAACAAGCCGCCCCGGCGCCCGCCGCCAGCCTGCCCTCCGATCTGGTGGCACGGGTGATTGCCATCCTGGCGGTGGTGGTGGCGCACCAGACCCTCTGGCCGGTGTTCGGCGGTGCCGCGGCGATGGTGATCCTGATGGGGATGAGCATTGCAGGCTTCCGCTGGGAGGCGCTGAAATCCGGCGGCATGCGCAGCTTCCTCAAGCCGGTGGCGGCAGTGCTGATCCCCTATTACCTGATCCTTGCAGGCTATGCCGTGGCCTGGGAGCAGGTGCCCTGGGTCTCGGTCTTCCTGGCCGGCAATTTCGCCCTGACCATCCCCGAAACCCATCTGATGCTGCCGTATCTCTACTGGTTCATCGAGGCCTACCTGCAGATGACCCTGCTGGTGGCGCTGCCCTTTGCCTTGCCGCCGGTGCGCCGCTGGCTGGTGCAGCAGGGCACCTTCCGCGCAGGCCTGTGCTTTCTGGCGTTTGCCGTGGCGATCCGCCTGGTGGTACCGGAAATCTGGCAGATCGGCGGCCGCGCGCAGTTCACCGTGCCTTGGGTGTTCTACCTTTTTGCCCTCGGCTGGTGCATCACCGCCGCCAGCACGCTGCGGCAGCGGCTGCTGGTGCTGGGTGCGGCCTGCGTGATCATGCCCGCGGCGGCCTATCTCGGCGGCAACTGGTATGGCGGCTGGATCAAATACATGTGGCTGCTGGCGCTGACCGCCGGTCTGCTGTTCGTCCCCCGCATTCCCCTGCCGCGGTTTGCTGGACGCCCGCTGATGCGGCTGGCGCAGGCCGCTTTCCCGATTTACCTGCTGCACCGCTTCGTGCCCGAACTCCTGATGCCGATGATCGGACTGGAGGGCCGCAGCCCGCTGAACGACGCGCTGGCGGTCTTCGGCGGCCTCGCCCTAGGCCTCGCCGCCGCTGCCCTGCAGCGCCAGCTGGCGCTGGCATGGTCCAGCGCCCGGAACCGCCGCCAGCCGGATATGGCGCAGGCTTAGGCCAGCGCTGCCACGGCCCGGCCGATCCGGGTCAGCGCCTCGCGCAGCTCCGCTTCGGACGTCGCATAGGAAACCCGGAAATAAGGCGAAATGCCAAAGGCGCGGCCCGGCACCACCGCCACATGGTGCTGATCCAAGAGATAGGCACAGAAATCCGCGTCCGTCTCCAGCAGCGCCCCTTCCGGCGTGCGCCTGCCCAGCACACCGGCGCAATCGGCAAAGGTATAGAACGCCCCCTCCGGCAGCGGGCAATTGATCCCCTCCATGCCATTGAGCGCTTCCGCCACCAGATCGCGCCGCGCCTGGAAGCTGGCCCGCCGCTCTGCCAGCACCTCCTGCGGGCCGTTCAATGCCGCCACCGCCGCCGCCTGCGAGATGGATGAAGGATGCGAGGTCGACTGCGACTGCACCACCTTCATCGCGTCGATCAGCGCCTTCGGCCCGCCGGCATAGCCCAGCCGCCAGCCGGTCATCGCATAAGCCTTGGAGACGCCGTTGACGGTCAGCACCCGGTCCTTCAGCCGCGGCTCCACCTGCGCCGGCGTGGCAAATTCAAACCCGCCATAGGTGATGTGCTCATACATATCGTCGGCCATCAGCCAGACATCCGGATACCGCAGCAGCACGTCCAGCAGCGGACGGTAATCCTCGGCGCTATAGGCGGCGCCCGCCGGGTTCGAGGGGGAGTTCAGCAGCAGCCAGCGGGTGCGCGGGGTGATCGCCGCCTCCAGCTTCTCAGCCGTCAGCCGGAACCCGGTCTCGCTGCCGCAGGGCACCAGCACCGGCTCGCCGCCCGCAATGCGGATGATATCGGAATAGGAGGTCCAGTAAGGCGCAGGCACAATCACCTCATCGCCGGGATCAAGGCTGGCCATGAAGGCATCAAACAGGATTTCCTTGGCGCCGGTGCCCGCGATGATCTCGTCCAGCGCATAGTCCAGCCCGTTGTCGCGCCGGAACTTGGCCTGAATGGCCTGCTTCAGCGCCGGCGTGCCGCCGAGCGGGGTGTACTTGGTCTCCCCCGCCCGCATTGCAGCCGCGGCAGCTTCCTTGATGTGGTCCGGTGTGTCGAAATCCGGCTCGCCCGCGCCCAGGATGATCACCGGCAGGCCTTGCCGCTTCATTTCCGCGGCCTTGGCACCGATGGTCAGAATTTCCGAAACCTCAATCGGGTCAAGACGGGTTGCGCGGCGGAATTGGGCCATGGCGGAGGCTCCCTGCTGGTTTTGGCGCAACCAGTTTGAAGCAACCGTGCAGGTGGGAAAACCAGCGCTTTGCGACCCGACCCATTCCGGATTGGCATTGGTCCCGTTTCTGCCAACAAGGGCTGCGCCTGCCTGGGTAGGTGCGAATGCATCTGCCGGGGGCAGGCAGGTGCAGCCCGGCCTATCGGCCGGGCACAAGGTCTCAATCTGACTTCGAACGCAATTGCTTCTTCAGCCAGCTCTCCAGCTTCTGCACCGCCTCCGGCACCGGCCCGTGCGGGCGCACCAGGTAATATCGCTTGCGCGACACCAGCTCCGGCCCCGGGATCCGCACCAGATCCCCCGCCGCGATCTCCCGCGCCACCATGTCATAGGGCACAATCGCCGCGCCCAATCCCGCCGCCGCCGCCGCAATCACCATCGAGTGCTGATCGAAATACCGCCCGTCCTGCCGCGGCGCGCCCGCAAGCCCGGCACGCTCGAACCACTCCGCCCAGGCCCCCGCCCGGCTGTCCAGATGCAACAGCGGCGCCTGCGCCAGATTGGCCGCCAGCTCCAGCCGGTGCGCGGCATAAAATCCGGGCGCGCAGACCGGCCCCATTTCCTCGCCAAACAGCGGCGCCATATGGGTGCCCGGCCAGTTGTCCAGCCCGTAATGCACCGCCAGGTCGAAGTTCTCGCGGGCAAAATCAAACGGCTCCAGCCGGGTGGAAAAGCTCAGCTCCACCTCTGGATGGCGCTGGAAGAAATCCGGCAGCCGCGGGATCAGCCACAGGTTGGCAAAGGCCGGCAGCACCGCAATCCGCAAGGCCGACCGCCCGGCCCCGGCCGCCGCGGCCTTCTGCAGGGTCGCCCGCAGCCCGGCCAGATCCAGCTCCAGATCCGCCGCCAGCCCCTGCCCCGCGGGCGTCAGAACCACGCCGCGGCCCGCGCGCTGGAACAGGTCGAACCCCAGATCCGACTCCAGCTCCTTGACCTTCTTGCTGACGGCGCTCTGGGTCAGGCCCATCTCCTCGCCGGCGGCAGTGAAACTCTGATGCCGCGCAGCGCTTTCGAAACAGCGCAGATGGGTCAGGCTCGGCAGCCGCATGTCACTTCTCCTCCAGCTGCGACAGCAACCATTCGCGGAACTTGATCAGCGGATAGTCCTCCGCATGCTCCGCAGGCCAGACCAGGAAATACTCGCCCAGGCTCACCGCGTCCCCCTGCATCGCCAGCGCCAGCCGCCCTTGCGCAATTTCGTTCCCGGCCAGGAAATCCGGCAGCAAGGCCACCCCCAGCCCATGCACCGCCGCCTGCGTCATCGCCGAGGACTGGTCAAACAGCATCCCCCGCAGCTTGGAGGCCTGCACATCATGCAGCTGAAACCATTGCTCCCAGCAATCGGGATGCGTCTCCAGATGCAAGAGCGGATAGTCCAGCAGCTCTGCCGGCGCCGACACCGGCCCCGCCATCAGCCCCGGCGCGCAGACTGGCAGCACATGTTTCGGCATCAGGGGCAGATACGCCACCCCGGGCCAGTCCCGCGTACCATAGTGGATCGCCGCCTGCGCGGTGCCAGCCTCAAAACTGAACGGCAGGTTGTGGGTGTGCAGGTTCACGGTGATGCCCGGATTCGAGGCGGCAAACTCCTTCAGCCGCGGCGCCAGCCAGTGCAGGCCAAAGGACGGCAGGATCGACAGGGTGAAACTGCCGCCGTCCGGATTGGCCCTGAGCTTGACCGAGGCCTGCGCCAGCCGGGTCAGGATCGCGCGCGCCTCCTTGGCAAAGCCGGCACCCGCCGGTGTCAGCTGCATCCGCATCTGGTCGCGGGCAATCAGGTCCACCCCCATCTGTTCCTCCAACTGCTTCAGCTGGCGGCTGATCGCGCTTTGGGTCAGCGACAGATCCTCCGCCGCGGCAGAGGCACTGCCGAGACGGTCCACCGCCTCCAGCGCCAGCAGCGACGGGATCGAGGGCAGGAAACGGCGCGGCGCAATCATATGACATTAACTCATGGGCACAGGATTTACTTTCATTAGCAATCCGGCCCGCAAGGTGCAATTTCTATATCAGACCTACGCCCGGCGGGACAAAGCGGGAAACCACCCTAAAGTTTTCCTCATGCCCTGCCCTCGCATCAAAAGGACGCCGATATGCCCCATTCCGATATCCTCGCCGCTGCCGGCCTGACCCAAGCCGACCTGACCGGCGGCAGCCTCTCTGTCACCACCCCCATCGACGGCAGCGAAATCGCCCGGCTGAAAACCCACAGCAAAGCCGACGCCGAAACCCGGATCGCCGACGCCAAACACGCCTTCAAATCCTGGCGCCTCGTCCCCGCCCCGCGCCGCGGCGAGCTGGTGCGGCTGCTGGGCGACGAGCTGCGCCGCGAAAAGGAAAACCTGGGCCGCCTCGTCACCCTGGAATGCGGCAAGATCTATCAGGAGGGTCTCGGCGAAGTGCAGGAGATGATCGACATCTGCGATTTCGCGGTCGGTCTGTCGCGCCAGCTCTACGGCCTCACCATCGCGTCTGAGCGCCCCGGCCACGCGATGCGCGAAACCTGGCACCCGATGGGCACCTGCGGCATCATCACCGCCTTCAACTTCCCCGTCGCGCCCTGGTGCTGGAACGCGGCGCTGGCGCTGGTCTGCGGCGACCCGGTGATCTGGAAACCGTCCGAGAAAACCCCGCTGACCGCGCTTGCGGTGCAAAAAGTCTGCGACCGCGCGATGGCGGCCTTTGGCGGCGACGCCCCCGAGGGCCTGATCCAGGTGCTGATCGGCGAGCGGGATCTGGGCGAGGCTTTGACCGCCTCCAAAGACGTCGCCATCATCTCCGCCACCGGCTCGGTGCCGATGGGCAAGGCGGTGTCCGCAGATATGTCCAAACGCCTCGGCCGCACCATTCTGGAGCTCGGCGGCAACAACGCGATGATCGTGGCGCCGTCTGCCGATCTGGAAATGGCCCTGCGCGCCATCGTGTTCTCCGCCGTCGGCACCGCCGGCCAGCGCTGCACCTCCCTGCGCCGCCTGATCGTGCACGAGGATATCTATGACCAGCTGATCCCGCGCCTGATCAAAGCCTACGAGGGCCTGCCCATCGGCGACCCGCTGGCGGACGGCACCCTGGTCGGCCCGCTGATCGACCGCGCCGCCCTGGATGCGATGACCAGCGCGCTGGAACGCGCCCGCGAGGAAGGCGGCACCGTGCATGGCGGCACCCCGGCCCTCGCGGACACGTTTGCGGATGCGGCCTATGTGCACCCCGCCATCGCCGAGATGCCCGCCCAGACCGCCATCATGCACACCGAAACCTTTGCCCCGATCCTTTATGTGGTGAAATACAGCGATCTGGATCAAGCCATTGAAATGCAGAACGAAGTGCCGCAAGGCCTGTCATCCTGCATCTTCTCCACCGATGTGCGCGAATGCGAATATTTCCTCTCGGCAGCGGGCTCCGACTGCGGTATTGCCAACGTGAACATCGGCCCCTCCGGCGCTGAAATCGGCGGCGCCTTCGGGGGCGAGAAGGAGACGGGCGGCGGCCGCGAAAGCGGCTCCGACGCCTGGAAAGGGTACATGCGCCGGCAGACCAACACGGTGAACTATTCACGCGAGCTGCCGCTTGCTCAGGGGATCAAGTTTGACATCTGATCTGGCGTCCAGCCTCTGGCACCAAACCTGCCGGGAAAACCCCGCCTTCCCGGACTTCTCCGGGGAGGCGGCGGCCGATCTCGTTGTGATCGGCGGCGGCTATACCGGCTGCTCTGCCGCGCTAAGGGCCGCGGAGCTGGGTGCCACGGTCCGCCTGATCGAGGCGGAGGAAATCGGCAGCGGCGGTTCCGGCCGCAATGTGGGGCTGGCCAATGCGGGCCTCTGGCTGCCGCCGGAAGACATCAACGCCGAACTGGGGGCTAAGACCGGCAGCCGCCTCTCCGCACTGCTGGCCGGAGCGCCGGAGATGGTGTTCTCGCTGATCGAAAACCACGCCATCCAGTGCGAGCCGCAGCGCCAGGGCACCCTGCATTGCGCCCATGCGCCCGGCGGAGTGAAGGACCTGCAGCGCCGCCACGCCCAGCTCTCCGCCATCGGCGCACCGGTGGAGCTGCTGTCCCGCGCCGAAGCCGTCCAGCGCACCGGATCAGACGCCGTGCATGGCGCGCTGTTCGACCCGCGCGCGGGCACCATCCAGCCGCTGGCCTATGTGCGCGGGCTGGCCCGTGCCGCCGCATCCGCCGGCGCGCAGCTGCACAGCAACTCCCCTGCGACCGGCATCAGCCGGGACGGCTCCGGCTGGCAGGTCACCACCCCCAAAGGCCGCCTGCGCGCCAGCCATCTGATCATGGCAACCAACGCCTATGCCCGCGAAATCGCAGGTTATGACGCGCCGCAGGTGATCCCGGTGCATTACTTCCAGGCCGCCACCGACCCGCTGCCCGCGCCGCTGCTCGAAAATATCCTGCCGGGCCGCGAAGGCTGCTGGGACACGGCACTGGTGATGTCGTCGTGGCGGCTGGATCAGGCCAGGCGGCTGGTGATCGGCGGCATGGGCGCGCTGGATCATTGCGGCAGCGCCCTGCACCGCAGCTGGCTGGCCCGCAAGCTGGCGGCGCTTTATCCGGAACTGAAGGACGCGGCCCTACGCAGCCACTGGCACGGCCGCATCGCCATGACAACCGAGCACCTGCCCAAGATCCTGGACCTGAACGGCGGCCTCGCCTGTTTCGGCTATTCCGGCCGCGGCATCGGTCCCGGCACCCTGTTCGGCGCCCGGATGGCCGAGGCCCTGCTGAACGGCGACCAGTCCCGCCTGCCGGTGCCGCCGGCACGCGGTCATGCAATCGCCTTTGCCGGGTTGCGCAGCGCCTATTACGAGACCGGCGCCACGCTCACCCATCTGATCAGCGACAGGTGAAACAGGCGGGCCGCCGTGGCCCGCCCTGCCTCATTTGCAGCCGGCAACCGCCGCGCCCAGATCCCGCAGCAGCGCCGGGTAGAACTGCGGCCCCGGCTCCAGCTTGGCGCCCAGCGGATCCAGCACCGCGGTGCCCGCGCCGGTTCCTTCCAGCACAGTGGCCACCAGCCCGGGGTTGAACTGCGGCTCCGAGAACACGCAGGCCACCTCCAGCTCCGCCACCGCATCGCGCACCTCGGCAATCCGCGCCGGGCTCGGCTTGGCCGCATCGCTCAGGGAAATGGCGCCGGCAGCGTTCAGATCAAACCCCTGCTCGAAATACTGGTAGGCATCGTGGAAGACGATGAACGGTTTGGCCCGGAACGGCTCCAGCGCCGCCGAGACGCTGGCCACGGTGTCCGCGATTTCCTGCTTGCCGGCCTCGGCATTGGCCTTGTAGGCCGCGGCGTTACCGGGATCGGCCTGCGACAGCTCCGCCGCGATCACATCCAGCCAGGTTGCGGCGTTCTGCGGCAGCAGCCAGGCATGGGGATCCGCGCCCGCATGATCATGCCCATGCGCACCTTCATGATCCGCATGACCCTCGTGGCCGTCATGGTTGTCATGATCTTCGTGCCCTTCATGGTCATCATGGCTTTCGTGCCCGTCATGATCATCATGGCCGTCGTGACCATCATGCGCACCGTGACCCCCGCTATCCTCGTGGCCGTGCGACTCGAACCGCGCGCCCTCGCGGAACGGCAGCACCAGCGTGCCTTCCGTCTCCAGCAGCTCAACCCGGCGGGCCTCCGCGGCCAGTTCCTCCAGCGGGGCCTGCAGCCACGGCGTCAGCGGCGCGCCCAGCCAGAACACCAGATCCGCCTGATCCAATGCCCGCGCCTCGGACGGGCGCATCGCATAGCCATGCGGCGAGGCCCCCGGCGGCACCACCAGCTGAGGCGCGCCCAGCCCCTGCATCACCCGTGCCACCAGCCCGTGCACCGGCGCGATATCGGCCGCCACCCGCGGCACCTCCGCCCAAGCCGCCCCGGTCCCGGCCAGCAATGCCGCCGCCGCAGCGCCGCTTTTCCACATGCCTGTTCTTCGCATCCGTCTTGCCCCATGTGATTTTATAACATCACGCAGTTGATAAACGTCATAACATAACATATCAAGAGGCAAATCAGCCGCCGCCCAGAGGACCCGCAAAATGGATTCCATCGGTTTCGCACCGCATGACCACAGCAGCTGCATCCACGACTGCATCGCTGCGGTGGATGCCCATTGCCGCGCGGCGGGCCTGCAATTCACCCCGGTGCGCCGCCGCGTGCTGGAAATCCTGCTGCAGGAGCACCGCGCCCTTGGAGCGTATGAAATCCTCGACCGGCTGCGCGAAGAGGGCCTCGGCTCGCAGCCGCCCGTCGCCTACAGGGCGCTGGATTTCCTGGTGAAAAACGGCTTTGCCCACAAGATCGAGCGGCTGAACGCCTTTATCGCCTGCACCCACCCCGGCGAACATCACGCGCCGGTCTTCCTGATCTGCCGCGCCTGCGATGCGGTGGCCGAAGCGCAGCGCGAACCCACCCAGGGCCAGCTCGGCCAGGCCGCCCGCGACGCCGGGTTCGTGATCGAGCGCGCCGTGATCGAAGCCGAGGGCCTCTGCCCCAAATGCCGGCAGGCGGGCGCCGCATGAGCCTGATCTCGCTCGAAGGCCTGTCCGTCACCTATGGCGGCAACCGCGTGCTGTCCGGTGTCGATCTGGCCATCCGTCCCGGCGAGATCGTCACCGTGGTCGGTCCCAACGGCTCGGGCAAATCCACCCTGCTGCGCAGCGTAATCGGAGCGCTGAAACCCACGCAAGGCGCGATCAGGCGGGCGCCCGGCCTGCGCATCGGATATGTGCCGCAGAAACTGCACATCGACCCCACCCTGCCCTTGACCGTGCGCCGGTTCCTCAGCCTGCCTGCCCGCGTCAGCGATGCCCGCGCGGGCGAGGCGCTGGAGCAGGCGGGCGCCGGCAACCTTGCCGCGCGGCAGATGTCCGGCCTCTCCGGCGGCCAGTTCCAGCGGGTGCTGCTGGCCCGCGCGCTGCTGTGCGATCCGCAGCTGCTGATCCTGGACGAGGCCACCCAAGGGCTGGACCAGCCCGGCTCCGCCGCCTTTTACCAGCGCATCGAGAAAGTCCGCCAGGACCTCGGCTGCGCCGTTCTGATGGTCAGCCATGAGCTGCATGTGGTGATGGCGGCCTCTGACCGGGTGATCTGCCTCAACGGCCATGTCTGCTGCGAGGGCGCCCCCGAACATGTCGCCTCGGCGCCGGAATACCGCGCCCTGTTCGGCACCGGCACCCAGGGCGCCTTGGCGCTTTACCGGCACGAGCATAACCACAGCCATGACCATGACTGCGCCCACGACCACGGGCACCACCACGAGGCGGCCGAATGACCCTGCTTGACGATTTCCTGTTCCGCGCCGCGCTGGCCGGCATCGGCGTGGCGCTGGCCGCAGCTCCCTTGGGCTGTTTCGTGGTCTGGCGGCGGATGGCCTATTTCGGCGACGCCACGGCACATGCCTCGATCCTGGGCGTGGCGCTGGCGCTCAGCTTTGACGTCTCGGTCTTTGCCGGCGTGCTGGCCACGGCGCTGGCGATGGCCACCACCGTGTCGGCACTGGCAGGGCGCGGCTATGCGATGGACACGCTTCTGGGGGTGCTGGCGCACTCCTCGCTGGCGTTCGGCCTGGTCGCGGTCTCCTTCCTCTCAGGCGTGCGGATCGACCTGATGGCCTACCTCTTCGGGGATATCCTGGCCGTCGGGCGCGGCGACCTGGCGGTGATCTGGGGCGGCGCGGCGCTGGTGCTGGGGCTGTTGTGGTGGCGCTGGTCCGCCCTGCTGACCGCCACGCTGAACCCGGACCTGGCCCATGCCGCAGGCATCGATCCCCGGCGCGAGCAGATGGTGCTGACGCTGGCCCTTGCGCTGGTGGTCGCGGTTGCCATCAAGGTGGTCGGGGTGCTGCTGATTGCGGCGATGCTGCTGATCCCGGCCGCCGCCGCCCGCCCGTTTGCGGCAACACCGGAACGCATGGCCGCCATTGCCGCGCTGCTGGGGATGCTGGCCGCGGCCGGCGGGCTGCAGCTGGCCTTTCTGTTCGACACCCCGGCCGGGCCCAGCATCGTCTGCCTGGCGGCGGTCCTGTTTGCCGCCTCCAGCCTCGCGGGCCTGCTGCTGCAAACCCGCCGCCAGTAAGCGCCGCCGCGGCACACCGTGCAAGGCGGCCGCCCGTTGGCAGCCGCAGCCGGGGCCGCCGCTAGCTGCCGGTGCGCCGCAAATCCTTGCCGCTGGTCCATTTGCGGATGGCCTCGGACAGCTCCTGTTTGTTGATCGGCTTGCTCAGGAAGTCATCCATCCCCGCCTCCAGGCACTTCTCCCGGTGGGTGTTCAGCGCATTGGCCGTCAACGCCACAATCGGGCATTTTCCCCCGCCTGTTTCCGCCTCGATCCGGCGCATCTCGGCAGTGGCCTCGATCCCGTCCATTTCAGGCATCATCATGTCCATCAGCACGATATCCGGGCGCTCGGCCCGGAATTGCCTGACGGCCTCCACCCCGTTCCTGGCAATGCTGATCTGCAGCGGCGCATCCTTCAGCATCTTGGTGACGACAAGCTGGTTGGTGCGGTTGTCCTCCGCCAGCAGCACCTTCAGCAGCCGGCCGTCCGGCTGAAGGCCGGCGGCCGGGGCAGCCGCAGCCGCCGGCATATGCGGCGGGACGCTCAGCACCCGGCTGATCACCTGCCGCAGCTGCAGCGCCCGCACCGGCTTGAGAGCAAATTCACAGGCTCCGATGGACTCGCAGTCAGCCCGGCTCAGCGCGTGCTCGACCGAAGACAGGATGATGAGAGGCACGGTTTCAAAGCCCGGCATGGCACGGACCCGCGCCGCCAGTTCCCGCCCGTCCATGGCCGGCATCTGGTAATCCAGAAGAATGAAGTCGAACCGGCGCCCGTCGAGCTGCGCATCCGACAGGATCTCCAGCACCTCATGCGCCGTCGCGGCAGCCGTGCAGGCCACGCCCCAGGCGCTCAGCCGTTCCGACAGGATCACCCGGTTCAGCTCCAGGTCATCGACCAGCAGCGCGCTGAGACCGGCAAAGCTGACCGCGCGGTCCGCCGGAGCGGCAGCCACCTGCCCGCCGGCCTGCAGCGGCAGCTCGATGGTGAACACCGACCCCCTGCCCGGCTCCGACTGCGCCTGCACCGCGCCGCCCATCAGCTCCAGCAGCCGTGCCGAGATCGCCAGCCCCAGCCCGGTGCCCTCGAAATTGCGGGTGGCGGCATTGTCGGCCTGCTCGAAGGCGCGGAAGATCCGGCCGATCCGGTCCGGCTCGATGCCGATCCCGGTGTCGGTGACCCGCAGCGTCAGCAGGTGGCGGTCCTGCTGCCGGCGGCCGGTCACGTCGATGTAGACATAGCCCTCGCGGGTGAACTTGACGGCATTGCCGGCAATATTGGTGATCACCTGGCGGATCCGCCCGGCATCGCCATTGAACACTTCCGGCAGCGCGGGGTCATAGCGCATGGTGATCTCGACACCCTTCTCCGCCGCCTTCGGCGACATCAGGGTGACCACATCCTCCACCGCGGTCTGCAGGTTGAACGGCGCGCTGTTGAGCTCGATCTTGCCGGCCTCGATCTTGGAGAAGTTCAGGATGTCGTTGATGATCGTCAGCAGCGCCGAGCCGGACTTGGCGATGGTCTCCGCATACATCCGCTGGTCTTCGTCCAGCGGGGTTTCCTGCAGCAGTTCCGCCATGCCGATCACCCCGTTCATCGGGGTGCGGATCTCGTGGCTCATGTTGGCAAGGAAATCCGATTTGGCCCGGTTGGCAATGTCCGCCGCCTCGCGCGCCTGCTCCATTGCATATTCGCGCTCATCGCGCTCGGCAAAGGTCTCCTCCAGCACCCCGACCGAGAAATCCAGCGCCCGGAACTCCCGCGAGGCATACCAGGGCAGCGGCCGCAGCGGGCTGCGCAGGCCGGCAATCGCGTCCGACATCCGCTTGTGGATCCGCTGCAGCGGCCGCAGCGCCAGCACATGCACCAGCAGCAGCACCAGCAGCGACAGCGCCAGCACCGGCACCACCGTCCAGATGATGATCTGGCGCACCTTGGCCCGCACCAGCGCCTCGCCGTCGCGGGTCGACCACTCCACCACCATGGTGCCGAAAGCGGCGCCCTCCAGCTCGATCGGCCGCTCATAGATCACATGGCCGCCGTCCGCCGCCTGGTCGCCCGGCGCCTTGGCCGAGGCCAGGAGCTTGCCCGCCTGGCTGTGGATCTGGATCGACACGATCTTCGGGTTGCGGGTGACAGCTTCCGTCAGGCCGGTTTCCAGCACCGGCACATCCTCGACAATGATGGATTCCAGCATCATCCCGCTCAGCAGCGACACCGTGAGGTCCGCCTGTTCGGCCAGCTGCTCTTCCAGCCGCTGCACCTCCTGGCGCTGCGCCATATCGCCAACCGCGAATCCAACCGCCGAAGCCGCCAGCAGCAGCGACAGCACAATCTGGAAAAGGATGCCCGTTCGTTTCATGGCTTCAATGCAGAGCCTTAAAAGGCCAGGCTGCGCTCCATTGCCCGGCGGATAATGTCATAATCCTCATCGGAACCTTCCAGAAAGCCATTCTTGGAGATCCGGCGCACAATTTCTTCGTTTTCCGACGCCAGCATCACCTTGCGCATCGCTGCCAGCACGTTCTCCGGCATGTCCGATGCGGCCAGCCAGGGCTTGGTCACATTGTCAAAGGACGCGAGCACCCGGATCGGCACGCCCTTGGCCACCAGTTTCTTGTAGGTGCTTTCCTTCAGGGCGCCCGCGGTGTACTTGCCCGCGCCCACCGCCTCGCCGACCAGGTCATGGCGGCCGAGATAGGCGAAATCATGCAGATCGGCACTGCTGATGCCGGCGTCCAGCAGATATTCCTGCGCCAGATAGCGGCCGATCGTCGACAGCTCGTCGCCAAAGGCAAAGCTGAGCCCGGCCAGGTCCTCCACCGACTGCACGCTGCTGTCCTTGTGCACCACGATCACCCCTTTGAACCGCTTGGCGCCGTTCTTGGATTCCATCGCCACAATCCGGATCTCCGGGTTCTCTTTCATCACATGCACGTAGGAGGCCGGGCCGAAGCGGGCAAAATCCACCTCGCCGCTGGCCAGCTGGCGGATGCCTTCGCCGTATTCCTTGGCAATTTTCAGGCGGATCGAGACCGGCTCCCCCAGCTCCTCGCTCATCCGCCCGGACAGGAAGGCAAGGAAGGGCTGATACTTTTTGACCGTTACAGTAGGTTTATCCGCCGCATAGGTGCCGAAAACCAAATCGGTCCCGGCCTGGCCAAAGGCCGGAACAAGCACCGCCAGACCGGCGGCAAGCACCGCCGCCGGAGCGGCTGCCCGCAGTCGTTCCCGGAAAAGCTCAATGATACCAAAGGTCCACTCAAACAGTTTCACGGTTCTAGCCTCCTGACTGACATCGGCTGGCGGGCCGCTGCACCTCGTTACATGGCACATGGTTAAGAATACAATGTTAACGCACCTGCAATTCTCGGAAAAATTTTGCGGTTCTTTTATTGTTCACCCGCTATATTAACCATTCAGTAAGATTTTCGTAATCTTTTAGGCAAATTCGCCATAATTTAGAACTCCAGCTTCAACTGGTTCAACAGGAACTGCCGTGCAGAATACCACCTTGCCCTCCAGGACCCGCCGGTCCCTCCGCCGCTCAGCACAAACCCTTGTGCTCACATCGCTTTTATCAGCGCTTCCCGTTGCGGCCCTTGCCATTCCATCGCCGGAACTGGTAATCGGCTCGGTCTCTTCTCTGTCGCAGGTCCTGGCCGTGGGAATTGCCATGATTTCCGGCCTCGGCGCTGTCATTGCGGCAAAACTGGGTTTTACGCCCAAACCGGGCAACTCATCACGGCGCTACCCGGTCAAGCTGATATCCGTCCTGATCCTGGCGGCCATGGCACTGGCTGCCGGCAACTATTGGCAGTACTCCTCGCACAGCACTGCCGAGCTGGCAAGACTGCAGGCCACTTTGACGCGGCCGGCGCAGTTTGCCGGCACCAGCATCAAGGACGCCAGCCTCAAGGAGACCAGCTTCTCCAAGCAGGAAGATCACCCGCTGGCGATGAGCACCACCGACGCCGCGGCAGCGCTCGGGGACGGCTCCACCCTGTTCTATGACATCCGCGAAACCGGCGAGAACGCCATGGGCACCCTGCCCGGCGCCACCCATATCCGCTTCCCGGATTTCGTCCAGAGCCAGCCGGTGCAGCCGGGCCAGAAGGTCGTGCTGTTCTGCCACAACGGCAACCGCTCCTCGGAAACCTGCGCCAAGCTGGCAGCGATGGGCATCGACTGCAGCTTCATCGCCGGCGGTATCGAGAAATGGATCGTCGAGGGCCGCGCGTTCTCCGACACGGACGTGAAGACCCTCTCCGACCTGCGCGCCATCCCGGACTACCCGGGCAAGGACGTGCTGCTCAGCACCGATGATTTCAAGGCGCTGCTGACCACCGAGGACCTGCAGATCGTCGACACCCGCTATCCCGGCGACTTCGAGTCCGGCCACCTGCCCGGCGCCATCAACATCCCGATCCGCAAGATGACCACCGCCGACCTGATGGACCGCATCGCCGAACTGGACCCGGACAAGCCCACCATCGCCGCCTGCTATGACCGCCGCAGCTGCTTCATGAGCCAGGTGCTGGGGCTGGAACTGTCGCAGCAGGGCATCGATTTCCGCGGCCGCTACACCCTGCCCTGGGAGTATTTCATCGCGCCCAAGCCAAAGCCGCATGTGCAGGACTGGCTGGCCGAGCAGCAGACCGGCCTGTGGGACCGGGCAATCTCGGCCCTGGCCGCGGCCCTGCTGTGGGTGCATGAACGCAGCCATATCCTCTTGGGCCTGCTGGCGCTGTCCATCGTGACCCGCATCCTGGTGCTGCCCGTCGCCCTGAAATCCGAACGCGACCAGATCATCACCAACGAGACCGCGGACGAGATGAAGGCGCTGAAGGCGCGCCTTGCCCATGACCCGGTGCGCAAGGCGCGCGCGGTGCAGGCGTTCTACAAGGACAAGGGCCTGACCCCGATGAAGAACCTCACCGCGCTCTTGTTCCTGCCGGTGATGATGCTGGGCGTCTCTGCGGCACAAGAGGCCAGCGCCAGCCTGCAGACCCCGTTCCTGTGGATGGCCGATCTCGGCGCGCCCGATCCGCTGTTCATCCTGCCGGTGCTGTTCTGCGCCCTGGCCGCCGTCTACCTGTTGTGGGCCGTTGCCAAGACCAAGCGCCAGAAACTCTTGTGGATGGTGCTCGGCATGCCCGCCCTGTTTGCCATGGTGTTCACCCTGACAGCGGCGGCCAATGCCTACCTCTGCTTCAGCCTGACGCTGCTGCTGGTGCAGCGCGCCTATGTCACCGGCATGCACCGCCAGCTGGGCGAAGCGCTGTCGCTGCGCGCCCACAAGCGGCGGCTGGCCAAGCTGCCGCGCGGCGTGATCCCGATGGGCTACACCGAGGAACTGGCGCATGCCGGCAACAAGGCCCTGCGCCTGTCGATCCTGCGCAACGCCGGCCTGCCGGTGCCCGGCGGCGTCATCGTGCGCTCCGATGCGATCCACGACTACCGCGAAATGTCCGACACCAAAAAGGACGCCTTCGCCGCCAGGGTCTTTGCCCTCGCAGGCGGCAAACCGGTGGCCGTGCGTTCTTCCGCCAGCAACGAGGATGGCGCCGATCAAAGCTTTGCCGGCGTCTTTGAATCGGTGCTCGACGTCACCGCGGACAGCATCCGCGCCGCCCTGGACGAGGTAGTGACCAGTTTCTCCTCGGACCGCGCCGCCAGCTACTCCGGCGAGGGCGGCAGCACCGCCCAGGGCAATATCGTGGTGCAGGAGATGGTGCAGGCGGAATACGCCGGCGTGCTCTTCACCCAGGACCCGATGGCGCCCGGCATGGCCATGATCGAATGGGTCGAGGGCTGCGGCGAGGACCTGGTGTCCGGCCGCGTCACCCCCACCAGCTTGCGCTTTGGCCGCTACACCGGCCTGCCCGCGGCGGAAGATCAGGACCAGACACTCGACATGGCGCCGCTGCTGGCGCTTGGACGCCGGATCGAGGAGACCTTCGGCGCCCCGCAGGACGTGGAATGGGCCTATGCAAACGGTGAGTTCCAGATCGTGCAGAGCCGCGACATCACCACCCTGTCGCTGGGTACGGAGCAGGAACAGACCCGTCTGGCCGAATGGCGCGGCCTGCTGGACCGCTACGCGGACGCAGACCCGGATCAGACCATCCTCGAACAGGACGAAATGTCAGAGGTGCTGCCCCGCCCCACCCCGCTCTCCTTCTCGCTGATGAGCGAGCTGTGGGCGCCGGGCGGCAGCGTCGACCTGGCCTGCCGCGAGCTCGGCGTGCCCTACGGCCTGCCCGAGGGCCGCGACGGCCATCTGGTCAACCTGTTCGGCAAGACCTATGTCGATGTGGCACTGAAACAGGGCATGACCCTGAAACTCAGCGCTGCCAAGGCCAAGCAGCTGCGCCGGCAGGCGCATCCGATGATCACCCGCTTCCGGGCGGAGGTGATGCCGGAGCTGCGCAACAAGCTCGCGGTCTGGAAAGCGGTGGATTACGCCGCCCTGCCCCAGGACAAGCTCTTGGAGGCGATCTCCACTCTCAAGGAGATGTTCATCCGCGACGTCTATCTGGAAGCGGAAAAGATCAACATCCTGGCAGGCTTCACCATGGGCGAGGCGGGCACCGCTGCGGCCGGCGATCCGGCCCTGCGCGCGCACCTGATGCACGCGGAACTGCCGAACGCGCCCTCCAGCCTGCTGGCCTCCTGCACCGGCAAAACCGCCGAGGCCCGCGCCCTGCAGCTGATGGGCCACCGCTCGATCTTCGACTACGAGCTCAGCTCGCCGCGCTACGCGGAGGCGCCGTCGCTGCTCAACTCCCTGCTCGGCAGCGCGGTGGAGCCGATCGGCACCGTGCCGGTCCCGGCCAACCTGCCGGATGAGCTGGACGATACCATCGGCATCGCCATCGCCTATCAGGACCTCAAGGAACAGGCCAAGCACGAGGCCCTGCGCGTCGTCGCCGAACTGCGCCGCGCCCTCTTGGCCCTGGGCCGGACCAGCGGGCTGGAGGATCTGGTGTTCAGCCTGACCTTCGACGAGGTGCTGTCCGGCAACTGGCAGGACCCTGCCGCCCTGCGCGATCTGGCAGAGGCGCGCGCCGCAAAAGAGGCGCTGCGCAAGAAATCCGCGCCCTCCGCGGTCACCCTCAGCTTGCGCGACTGCGAGCTGCTGTCGCTCGGCGCCCAGGCGCAGGCAGGCGATGGCACCATGGGCGGCACCTGCGTCGCGGGCAGCGGCAGCGCCACCGCCCGGGTGTTCTGGATGGAGGACGACAGCGAGATCGACCCGGCGGCATTCGCCGATTTCCAGGACGGCGACATCCTGGTCTGCCGGATGGTCAACCCGGCCTGGCTGCCTTACGTCCAGCGCTCCGGCGCGGTGCTCAGCGAGGTCGGCGGCTGGCTCAGCCACATGGCCATCGTCGCCCGCGAAAAGGACGTGCTGATGCTGGTCGCCTGCAAGGGGCTCGACAGCCTGAGCCACGGCGCGCAGGTGACCGTCAGCGAAGACGGCTCCATCCAGCCGCTGGAGGAAAAGGGCCTCAAGGTGGTTTCCGCCTGATCCAAGCAGCACCGAAAGCATAAGCCCCCGCGCCACAAGGCAGCGGGGGCTTTTTTAACCTTATTGTCTGGCCGCAGGCCGGGCAGCGCCCGACCCTCCCCCCGGGAGGGCGCTTTGCAACCTCCCGGCATACGCACCGTTGTTTCTGTTGTTGGGATTTTCCCCATTTGATGGGTCTCCAATGCCCTCCCAGGCTCGGGCGCTGCCCTCTCCGCCTCACCTCTTGCATCCATGACAAAGATTGCCATATTCTGTCCCAGCGAAAGGAGCCCGCCCATGGCCACCATGAACGTCTCCCTGCCGGACCAGATGAAAACTTGGGTCGAGGAACAGGCCCGCGCCGGCACCTATGCCAATTCCAGCGACTACGTCCGCGACCTGATCCGCCGCGACCAGGCCCGCGCCGCCGCCATTGGCGAGCTGCAAGCCGCCATCGATGCAGGCCTCGCCAGCGGCCCGGCAGAGGCGCTGACAGCCGAAGGTTTCAAGGCCACCATGCGCCGCAATGGCTGAACCGCGCTGGCGGATCCGCCCCGCCGCCCGCGCCGACCTCGCCGCGATCTGGCGCTATGGCACTGAGACCTGGGGCGAGGCACAGGCGGATGCCTATGCCGACAGCCTGTTTGCCCTGTTCGACCTGCTCGCGGATGTCCCGGAACTGGCCCGCGAACGCCCCGAGTTCACACCCCCGGTCCGCATCCACCCCACGGGCGCGCATCTGGTGATCTACCGGCTGGAGCAGGGACGCCCCGACATCCTCCGCATCCTGCACGCCCGCCAGGATCTCATGGCTTATCTCTCCGAACAGACCCGCACATAACAGCCGTTCCGCCCTTGCCATTTTCCGCACATCTGCTCTGATGCGGCGCATGGACCCGCATCTCGACCCCAAACAGACCGCCCGGCTGATCCAGCACCTCAAGGACCGGATGGAGCAGCTGCCGCCCAAGCTGAAGACGGCGGCAAAATACGTGATCGACAACCCCGGCGACTTCGGCCTCGACACGGTGCGGGTGTCGGCCCGGAAAACCGGCATCAGCGCCAACGGATTTGTCCGCCTCGCCCAGCATCTGGGCTATGACAGCTTTGAATCCTTCCGCGCCCCCTTCCGCGCCGCCCTCACCACCCAGCGCGACGCGGATCTCGGCCAGGACTGGCTGGACCGCATGGCGGATCAAGGCCCGGCAAGCGCGCTGCAGGCCGCTGCCGCCCGCAACCAGATCAACATCACCTCGCGATCGCTGCGGCTGATGACAGCGGAACGGACGCAAGCCATTGTCGATGCACTGTTGTCCGCCCGCCGCAGCTATGTCACCGCCACCCGCTCCTCATATGCACTGGCCTATTATTTCCATTACGTGGGCCGCATGGCGCTGCCTTCGCTGGAACTGGTCCCCCGCCACATGGGCGCCGCTCTGGATGACCTGCTGGACATTGGCCCCGATGACTGCCTGATCGCCCTCACCTTCGCCCCCTACTCCGCCGGCACCATCCAGGCGCTGCGGCTTGCCGGCGCGCGCGGCGCAAGGGTGATCCTGATCTCCGACAGCGAGGTCATCGCCCCCGGCCTCCGCACCGACCACGTTCTGGCGGTCGCTGCCGGCTCGCTGCATCCCTTCGGCGCCGTCGGAGGCGCCATGGCGGTGCTGGAATGCCTGCTCACCCATCTGATTGCAGCCGGCGGCGAGGACGCGCTCAGCCGGATCGCCGCCTATGACGCCCTGCGCCAGGACAGTGGCGCCTATTGGAGCGGCCCGAAACTGCCGCGGGCGGGGGGGTGACCCCGCTTCATACATCCCCGTCAATGAACGGGTTCTGCGCCTCGTACTCGTCCCGCGTGACCCGCTTGTGGCTGCCCTCCAGCCGCAGCGCCGCCATCGCCCGGTCGGCATAGATCTCCGACCTGAGCGGCCAGCCCAAGGCGGCATCGAACAGGCCCGGCATCAGGTCATAAGGCGCGCCTTCCTCATCCACATCCCGCATCCACAGATGCGAGCCGCAGGTGCTGCAGAACGCCCGCTCGGCAAAGGCGGTGGAGTGATAGCGCACAGCCGGCCCCTCCACCGTCACCGCCTCCGCGGCCGCCTCGAAACACAGGAACAGCCCGCCGGTCCAGCGCTGGCACAGCCGGCAATGGCAGGCGCCTGCGCGCGGATCATGCGCCCCCTCAACCCGGATTTTCACAGCGCCGCACAAACAGCGGCCTTCCAGAACGTCACCCATCACGGACCTCCTTGCCGACAAGGCAAGGTTACAGCAATTCGGGTCCCAAGGGGAGATTTCGCCCGATCAGAGCCGCAGATCGGCCTCGTCAGGCGCCAGCACGTATTTCAGGTCATAGACCAGCGCGCCCTTGCCCCCCAGGGCCCGGATTGCCGCCGCCCCCATCCCGCGGAACTCGGAATGCGCCACTGCCAGAACCACCCCGGCATAGGCCCCCTGCCCCGGCTGCTGCACCAGCGTCAGGCCGTATTCCGCCCGCGCCTCCTCCGGGTCCGCATGGGGATCAAACACATCCACCGCAACCCCGTATTCCTGCAGGCTGCGCACCACGTCGATCACCCGCGTGTTGCGCAAATCCGGGCAGTTCTCCTTGAACGTCAGCCCCATCACCAGCACCCGCGCGCCCGCCACCGGCAGGCCGCGCTTCAGCATCGCCTTGACCATCTCGCCCGCAACATAGGCGCCCATGCCGTCATTCAGCCGCCGCCCGGCCAGCAGGATCTCCGGATGATAGCCCAGCTGTTCCGCCTTGTGGGTCAGGTAATAGGGATCCACCCCGATGCAGTGCCCGCCCACCAGCCCGGGCCGGAACGGCAGGAAATTCCATTTGGTTCCAGCGGCTTCCAGCACCGCCTCGGTGTCGATCCCCATCCGGTTGAAGATCTTGGCCAGCTCGTTGACCAGCGCGATGTTGATGTCCCGCTGGCTGTTCTCGATCACCTTGGCGGCCTCCGCCACCCGGATGCTTCCGGCCTTGTGGGTGCCCGCCGCCACCACCTCGCGGTACAGCGCATCGACCCGTTCCGCCACCTCCGGCGTCGAGCCCGACGTCACCTTGACGATATCCGCCAGCCGCCGCGCCTTGTCGCCGGGATTGATCCGCTCCGGGCTGTAGCCGGCAAAGAAATCCCGGTTGAAACGGAGCCCCGAACGCGCCTCCAGCAGCGGCACGCAGTCTTCCTCGGTGGCGCCGGGATAGACGGTGGATTCATAGATCACCAGATCGCCCGGTTTCAGCACCCCGCCGACAATCGCCGAGGCCGCCAGCAGCGGGCTCAGGTCCGGGCGGTGGCTGGCATCCACCGGCGTCGGCACGGTGACGATGTAGATCGAGCACTCCGCAATCTCTGCGGGGTCCGAGGTGAAGCGCAGGAACTCCGCCGCCGCCAGCTCCTGGCGGTCCAGCTCGCGGGTGCGGTCCTCGCCCCGGCGCAGCCCGGCGATGCGGCCCGGATCGATGTCGAACCCGACGACCTCCCGGTGCCGCCCGAAGGCCGCCGCCAAGGGCAGCCCCACGTAGCCAAGGCCGATGACACAGATCTTGTCCTGCACGCCGCTCATTCCGGGCCGCTCCTTGTTCCTGCGGGCCTGGTCACGCCAAGCCCCCTGCCCGCCCACATAAGCCCCTGCCCCCAAGAGGTTCAACCGCAGGGGCGCAGTTTCGGCCTCACGCCTCGACAACAATGGCGGAGACCCCGCCATCCACATCGCGGCAGGCGGCCAGCAGCCGCGGCATCAGGTGCGACATCACATAATTGGCATGGAACCGGCTCGGCGCCGTCAGCACCAGCCGCCCCCCGGCCCGGCCGCCACGCTCCAGGCCCTGGATCCAGGACGCATAATTCGCCGGGTCCTCCGCATGCAGCACCGCCTTGGCCAGGCTCCATTCGCTGCCGTCCGAGACATCCGGCGCAGGCGGTGCCGCGCCGGGGCGCAACGGCACCACATTCGGCGCGGGCGCGTCACTGCTCTGCATCCGGTGTTCGAAATCCGGCCCCACCGCGCCCCAGCGGTCCTGCGTATCCGCCAGCAGCCGTTCCAGATCGATGCCGTATTCGGTGACCCGCCCGCGGGCGCCCTGGCGTTTCACCACCAGCCAGCCCATGCCGCGCAGCTTGGCCATCTCGCGCTTGACCGTGCGCTCATCCACATCCCACAGCCGGGCAATCTCGCGCTGCCCGACCGCCAGCTCATCGCGCGGCCAGTTGTAGCGGGCGGTCATCAGTGTCATGAACCGCAGCACCAGCTTCTGCGCCCCCTTGCCCTGGCCAAGCGCATAGGCCCCCATCGCCGTGAGGATGTCATACTTCAATGCAGAGGCGTTGCGCCCCGCAGGCCGTTTGGCAAGCATTGCTGCCCCCGTTTCTTCCTCCCCTGCCTGTCCAGGCCGGGATATGCTGCCTCAAGTGGGTCCAGCGGGTTTCACCGGAACCTGCGCTGGCCGGTTTAGCTCCGAACTCAACGCTATTCGTTTGTTGTATCTGATTTGCGTCCGGAATTCCGATTCTGTCAAGCGCCGGCGGGAATTGAATTCAGACCCAATCCCTTTTTCGAAAGAAAAATCGGTATCAATGGTATGGGGGGACATCCTGTCTGTCCCCTATTTCGCCGGAAATGTCCCCCAATCTGCTGTGTCCGGGGCCGGAGTGTCCCCCTAAATCTGGCCTGCGGACACCAGAAAAATCCAATGAAACGAATCGTTTGGCGGGCGCCTCCCGAATCGGTTCCGCCCTTGTTTCATTGGGCCATCTGCAGATGTGTCCCCGCGGGGACAGGACGCTGATCCCAACCATATTTGCTTTTGCGTTTTTTGCAAATCCGGCGTAAATGAATATTGAGGCTGAATTAGCGTCCGCAAGAAATGGGCGCTGTCAAAAACAACACCGTGTGAGGCTAAGGAGCAGTG
>NZ_CP109791.1 GCF_025857195.1 Leisingera thetidis
ATGGCAAAAAAACCTGACACTCCCCTGCCCCCTTATTTCAACCTCGACCCGGAAGCGGCAGCAGCCAAACTCGGCCCGCTGGTGGATACCGCCAGATTCGCCAAGGCCGCGGCGTTTGCAGGCCGGGGCCGCGATGATCTGGCCAAGCGGGGCTACGCGCCGGACGGGCGCAAACGGCTGCGCAAATTCTCCACCTGGGAGGTCTGCCGCTACCTGATCCCGGTCGCGCCCGCGCATCTGCGCCGGGTGCTGAACAAGCACCCGGACCTGCCCCAGGGCGAAGGCGCCAGCGGCTCGCGCTGGTTCACCCTGGAGGAAGTGCTGAAGCTGCGCGATCATTTCGCCTCCGAAGGCATCAGCACCAAGGAATACCGCCCCTACCGCCCCGAGAGCCTGCCGGCCAAGGTGGTCGCCGTGGCCAACTTCAAGGGCGGCGTCGGCAAGACCTCCACCGCCGCGCATCTGGCGATGTCGGCAGCGCTCGACGGCTATAAGGTGCTGGTAATCGATCTGGACAGCCAGGGCTCGATGACCTCGATCCTGGGCGGCCAGGTGGCGGATGAATGGCAGACCGTCTTCCCCCTGCTCGCCCGCGACTACGCCGAGGCGGTGGAGGCCGAGAACAAGGTCCGCGCCGCCTCCGGATCAGACTCTATTCCGCTGGATGAGACCCTGACCGAGGCGCGGCAGGTTTCGCTGCGAAACGTGGTGCAGAAGACCCACTGGCCCAACATCGACCTCATTGGCGCCCAGCTGAATCTCTACTGGGCGGAATTCCAGATCCCGGTCTGGCGCATGGGGCTGCGCAATTGGGCGTTGTGGGACGCGCTGACCAACGCGCTGGACCAGGGCGGCGCGCTGGATGATTACGACATCATCATGCTCGATACCCCCCCAGCGCTTGGCTACCTCACCATCAACGCGCTGGCCGCCGCCGACATCCTGATGGTGCCCTTGGGGGCCTCCTTCCTCGAGTTCGACTCGACGGGGCGGTTTTTCGACATGCTCTATTCCACCTTCGCCTCGATCGAGGACGGCGAGAACGCCGGCCGCCGCCGCGCCGGCCTGCCGGAGATGAAGTTCGAATGGGACGTGGTGCGGGCCCTGATCACCCGCTTCGACGCCAGCCAGCAGACCGATCTGGCCAATGTGATCCAGGCCTATTTCGGCGACATGATGAACGCCTACCGGCAGGATTACACCGCCCTGGTCGGCCAGGCCGGCGAGAGCGTTTCCGGCATCTACGAGGCGGACTACCGCAACTTCAACCGCGAGACCTACACCCGCGGCCGCGAGGTGTTCGACCGCACCTATGCGGAATTCAAGGAGCTTCTGATCGGCAGCTGGTGGCGCGATCAGCAGATGCAGCAGCAGCCGCAATCCCAGCAAGAGGAGACAGCAGATGGCCAGGCGCAGACAGCTTGAAACCCCTTCGGCCGAGGCCCTGAAGGAAATCGAGGCCGGCATTGACCGCGACCTCGCCCGCAGCCCGGGCCTGCGCCCGCCGATTGCCGATGTGGTGGCCGATGCCGCCCGCCACGCCGATCCCCTGCCCCAGGCCGACCGCGAGGCAACCGCCCGCGACCGCGCCGACGCCGCCCGCCTGCGCGCCGCCGAGGACAAGGGCCTGGTGGCACTCGAGCTGCCGGTCGAGGACATCACCGCCGATGCGCTGAACCGCGACCGCATCGTGATGGACGAAGAGGAAATGCAGGAGCTGATGGCCTCGATCTCGGCCAACGGCCTGCGGCTGCCGATCGAGGTGTTCCGGCCGCTGAACCCCGATGATGCCGGCCGGTTTGCGCTGGTTTCCGGCTACCGCCGCCTGACCGCGGTGCGCCGCCTCAACGCGATCAGCGGCGGCGAGCGGTTCCAGACCATCCCGGCCTTTGTCCGCGAACCGGGCAGCATCGCCAACGCGCTGGTGGCGATGATCGAGGAGAACGAGATCCGCTCCGGCCTCAGCCAGTACGAGCGCGGCCGGGCGGCGGCCTCGGCGGTGCATGACGGCGTGTTCCAGACCGTTGACGAGGCGGTGGCGGAGCTGTTCCAGAATGCCTCCAAGGCGAAACGGTCCAAGATCCGCTCCTTTGCGCTGATCCACGAGGAGCTGGGCGACATGCTGGCCTATGCCACCGGCCTCAACGAGCGCCAGTGCCTGCGGCTGGCGGCGGCGCTGCGGGCGGGCGCGGGCGAGCCGATCCGCGCCGCGCTGGAGCAGGCCGGCGCGCGCTCGGCGGCCGAGGAATGGGACGCGATGCTGCAGTTCATCGAGCAGTCCGAAGGCGCGCCGCAGGATCCCAGCCGCGGCGGCCGTCCCAGGACCGTGCAGAAACTCGAGAAGAGCCGCCGCACCCGGGTGGCCAACGGCATCTCGATCGAGCGCGAATACGGCCCCGGCGGCTATGCCATCCGCTTCCACGGCGCCAATGTCACCTCCGAGCTGGTGGACGCGGTGATGGACAACGTGCGGCATCTGCTGGAGCCGCGCTGAACCGCAACGCCGCCCGGCAGAGGTTTCGCAGCGAAACCCCCGGTCTGAAGGGCCGGGGGTTTTTCTATGCCCTAGCGGCCAATGGGCGGCGCAGGTTTCGCTGCGAAACCGCGCAAAGGCAGAGGCAGCAGCCGGGCGGCGAAGGGCAGGGGCAGCAGAGCCGGAACCCGCAAGACTGCTGCGCAGAGACGGGTCCAAGCCTGCAGGTTTCGCTGCGAAACCCGGGCGCCAGCCGGATGGAGGCGCGCCGCAGCCGCACGGCGGGAGGGGCAGGGTGCGCGTTGCCGGGACGGCCCGGTCCGGCACTGAGAACCTGCCCTGAAAAACAGCCGCCGGGACATGCGCCGAGCCGCCGGTTTCGCAGCGAAACCCTGCGGCGACTGCGCCGCCCGGCAGCCGGAAATGGCAGGTTTCGCAGAGAAACCCCCAGCCTCTCTTCCGCGTTCTCCGCCCTAACCTCTTGCAGCAGATGTCAAATCCCGTCCCATCCCCGGCAAAACCGCCCCGATGCGGCAGGGACTTTGGTCGAATACCGCCAGTTCCGCCGATGCTCTAAGCCTGAAGGCAGCACCGGACCGGGTGCCTGCAAAATCAGGAGCATGGACCTTGGGAATCGCTGCAGTTCTTGGAAAAATTCTTGGGAGGAATGGCATGAACATCCACACAAACGGGCTGGCAAATGCCGCATTGGACACGGCCCATCTGGGCGTCGAATTTCCGTTCAGGCCGCGCTACGGCAACTTCATCAACGGTGCATTCACCGAGCCGCGCTCGGGCCAGTATTTCGAGAACACCACCCCGATCACCGGCGACGTGATCTGCGAGGTTGCGCGCTCAAACGCCGAGGACGTCGAGGCGGCGCTGGATGCCGCCCATGCGGCCTTCCCGGCCTGGGGCAGGACCTCGACCACCGAACGCGCCAACATGCTGCTGAAGATCGCCGATATCATGGAGGCGAACACCCAGCTGCTGGCCGCCGCCGAGACGCTCGACAACGGCAAGCCGATCCGCGAGTCGATCGCTGCGGACCTCGCGCTGTGCGTCGATCACTGGCGCTATTTCGCCGGCTGCATCCGCGCCGAGGAGGGCCATGTCTCGGAAATCGACGCCAATACCTATGCCTATCACATCCCGGAACCGCTGGGCGTGGTCGGGCAGATCATCCCGTGGAACTTCCCGCTGCTGATGGCGGTGTGGAAGCTGGCGCCGGCGCTGGCGGCGGGCAATTGCGTGGTGCTGAAACCGGCGGAGCAGACCCCGGCCTCGATCCTGGTGCTGGCGGAGCTGATTGCCGATGTGCTGCCTGCGGGGGTGCTCAACATCGTCAACGGCTTCGGGCTGGAGGCGGGCAAGCCGCTGGCGTCCTCGAACCGGATCGCCAAGATCGCCTTTACCGGCGAGACCACCACCGGGCGGCTGATCATGCAATATGCCAGCCAGAACCTGATCCCGGTCACGCTGGAGCTGGGCGGCAAGTCGCCCAACATCTTCTTCGAGGACGTGATGCGGGCCGATGACGCCTATTTCGACAAATGCCTTGAAGGCTTCACCATGTTTGCCCTGAACCAGGGCGAGGTCTGCACCTGCCCCAGCCGCGCCCTGATCCAGGAGTCGATCTATGACGATTTCATGGCCCGCGCGATTGAGCGGGTGAAGGCGGTGAAGCAGGGCAACCCGTTGTCGATGGACACGATGATCGGCGCCCAGGCCTCGGCCGAGCAGAAGGAGAAGATCGCCTCCTACCTGCAACTGGGCAAGGACGAGGGGGCGGAGTTGCTGACCGGCGGCCATGTCTCGGCCTTGGCCGGGCTGGAGGGCGGCAACTACATCGAGCCGACGGTGTTCCGGGGCCACAACAAGATGCGCATCTTCCAGGAGGAGATCTTCGGGCCGGTGCTGTCGGTGACCACCTTCAAGGACGACGCCGAGGCGCTGGAGATCGCCAATGACACGCTCTATGGCCTCGGCGCCGGGGTGTGGACCCGCGACACCAACCGCGCCTTCCGGTTCGGCCGCGACATTCAGGCGGGCCGGGTCTGGACCAACTGCTACCACGCCTATCCGGCGCATGCGGCCTTTGGCGGCTACAAGCAGTCGGGCATCGGCCGGGAAAACCACAAGATGATGCTGGACCATTACCGCCAGACCAAGAACCTGCTGGTCAGCTACAGCCCCGATGCCCTGGGCTTCTTCTGAGCAGCCCTCTCCCCGCGACTGGCCCCGGATCTTCCGGGGCCGTCTTTTATGCAAAGCCGCAGGAGGGCGCGATGACAGACGCACAGAAAATGCAGGTGACGGCGACGGCAGCGGCGCTGCGCCTGATCGGGGAGCTGAAGGCGCGGTTCGGGCCGGATCTGCTGTTCCACCAGTCCGGCGGCTGCTGCGACGGGTCGGCGCCGATGTGCTTTCAGCAGGGCGATTACATCACCGGCGGCAGCGATGTGCTGGTGGGCGAGATCGGCGGCGTGCCGTTCTACATGAACGGCGATCAGTACGCGCGCTGGCAGCACACCGATCTGGTGATCGACGCGATTGACGGCATCGGCGGCATGTTCTCGCTGGAGAACGGCAGCGGCCGCAGGTTCCTGACCCGCTCGGACGTCTGCCTGCGCTAGTCTGCCGCCCGGCGCTCAGGTCAGGGCGCGCAGCAGGAAGCTGCGCAGCTCGCAGGTGTCGATCGGCTTGTGCAGCAGGGCGGCGTTCAGCCCGGCGCAGGCCGCCGCCAGATCGGGCGAGCGGTTGGCGGTGACCAGACAGGCGGGCACCGGGCCGTGCCGCGCCCTGAGCGCGGCAATGGCATCGGTCCCCAGCGCGCCGTCGTCGAGCTGGTAGTCGGCGATGATGACATCCGGGGCGATGTCGATTTCCTCCAGCAGGGCCTGCGCCTCGGCGCAGCCGGCGCAGGGCAGCACGTTCAGGCCCCAGCTGTCCAGGGTGATCTCCAGCGCCGCGCGCAGGTCGGCGTCGTTTTCGATCAGCACCGCGATCCGGTGCTCGAAAGAGACCTCGGCGCCGGAGCGCGGTTCGGGCAGCGGGGCAGGGGCGCGGGCGGCGGTGCTCAGCGGCAGCTCGACAGAGAAGCAGGTGCCGCGCCCGACCTCGGAGGCGAGGTCCAGCGGGTGTTTCAGCAGGCGGCAGGCGCGTTCGACGATGGCGAGCCCCAGCCCCATGCCGTCGGCGGGGCTGGCCTTGGCGTTCAGGCGCTGGAATTCCTGGAACACGCTGTCCTGATGTTCCGGCGCGATGCCGGGGCCGGTGTCGCGGACCTCCAGCAGCACCCGGCCGCGCCGCCGCCGCACCCCGATCAGCACCTTGCCGCAGGTGGTGTAGCGCACCGCGTTGGAGGCGAGGTTCTGCAGGATCCGGCGCAGGTAAGCGGCGTCGCTTTCCACTACCGCGCTGCTGCGCACCACCCGGAAATCGAGCCCCTTGAGCCGGGCCACCGGCTCCAGCTCGTCCTTCAGCTGGTCCAGCAGGGCGCCGAGGCTGATCGGGGTGAGGTCGATGGCGGCGAGACCGGAATCGAGCTTGGAAATGTCGAGCAGGGCGCCGAGGATGCGCTCCACCGCGACCAGCGCGTTGCCGGCCTTGCCCGCCCGGTCCCGCAGCCCCGCGTCCCGCAGGTCGTTCTCCAGAGATCCGACATAAAGCTTGGCGGCAGAGAGCGGCTGCAGCAGGTCGTGGCTGGCGGCGGCGACAAAGCGGGACTTGGAGGCATTGGCGCGCTCGGCCTCGGACAGCGCGTCCTCCAGTTCCAGCGTCCGCTCGGCCACCCGCTGCTCCAGCGTTTCGTTGACCTGCGAGATGGTGCGCACCGCGGCGCGTTCGGCGGTGACATCGGTGAAGCTGATGACAAAGCCCTTGTCCGGCATCTGCTGGGCAAAGACCGCCAGGACGCGGTCGCGGCCAAGGCCGATCTCGAACGACAGCGGTGCGCGCTTGGCGGTGCTGGCGACCCATTCGCCGATCTGCTCCGGCCCGGTGCCGCCGAGGATGCGGATGCTGTCCTCGACGTGGCGGTAGAGGGAGGCGAAAGACATGCCGAGCTGGAACCGGCCCGCGGGCACCGACAGCAGCACACCGGCGCGGCGGTTCCAGCCGACCAGCCGGTTTTTGGCGTCAAAGATGCAGACGCCCTGATCGAGATGCTCGAGCGTCGCCTTGATGACCCGCGACTGGTCGTCCAGCAGCCGGTCGCGCTCCTGCCGCTCCAGCCGCATCATGTCGGTGATGTCGGTCTGCAGGATCACGGTGCCGCCGTCCGGGGTGCGGTGCTCGCTGACCTGCAGCCAGCTGCTGCCGGCCATCATCACGTTGAACACCGCGTGGTCGTCCTTGTGGCGGGCGAGGCGGTAGGCCTCCCAGCCGGCCGCGGTCTCGCCCTCGGGCAGCGCCAGATGGGCGCTGGTGGCCACCAGGTTGACGTAGTCGGCAAACTGCAGCCCCGGCCGCAGCAGATGATAGATATCGGCCAAGTGCTTGCCGAAGCGGGTGTTGCACATCACCAGCGCGTCCTGGGCGTCGAACAGGGCAAAGCCCTCCTGCACCGTCTCGATCGCATTGGCCAGGTTGGCGCGGGCGGCCTCGGTTTCGGCGTTGGCCTGGGCCAGCCGCGCGTTGGACTCGTTGAGCAGGTCGAGCGCGTGCTCCAGCTCGCGGGTGCGCAGGCGCACCTCCTCTTCCAGCATCACCGCGCGCTGGAACTGGGCATAGGCCTCGCCCGAGGCTTCCGAGCTTTGCTCGGCCCGGCGCATCAGGGTCTCGACGATCTTCAGCAGCTTCTGGTTCTGCCGCTCCGGCGGGTCGCGGGGGTCGATCAGCTCATGCACCATCGCCTAGCCCTCGTCGGGAGGGTAGATCGCCACCCCGGTCAGGGTCTGGTTGACGTGCATCGAGTTGATCTGCTCCCCATAGGTTGAAAATCCGACCACTCGGTTATCGCGCAGGATGCATGAAATCTCCTGCGAGACCTGTTTCTGCTGCGCTTCCAGCCGCCGCAGGATGCAGTCGCAGGCCAGGATGATCTCGGGGCGGCTGGAGGCGCTGAGAGCGGCCATCTCGCGCTTCAGGTGGACCACCATGTCCTCGGGCTCGGCCAGGGTCAGCACCACGCCCTCGTCGATGGCGGAGAAGAACACCAGCTCGTCATTGTCGGCGACCCGCTGGATGGCGCGCACATGGTGCTGGTCGCCGAACTGCACCGCGACCGGGTGGGCGGCAAAGGTGAAGGCGGTAAGCTGCTCGGGGTCCTTGCCCAGCACCCGGGCGTATTCGCGGGCGGCGGGTTCGGCGTTTATTTCATGCACCACCCGCCGGGCCGGGTCGGCGCCGGTCACCACCATGCGTTTCTGCGAGGGGATCAGGTGGTCGGTCTTGAACACCTTGATCGGGCAGCGGCTGCGGACCTGGATCAGGATGGCGGCATTGGAATGGGCGCGGCCGCCGTGCAGCACATAGGTCTTGCCGAAATCCGTGCCGTCGCCGGCCGAGCCGCCGAAGAAGGCCACCGGCCCCAGCCCGACCGCCAGCTGCGAGGTCAGCGCGTCCTCCTTGGTGGAGAGGCCGTCGACCAGCAGGAAGGTGAACTCGGAGGTCCATTTCGCGGCCTCCTGCGCCATATGGCTGCGGTTGCGGATCATCCGCTCGATCACCTCGTGCGGGTTGAAGCTGCCGAGATCGTCGATCAGGATGGTGCGGGTCTGGAAATGCGACTGGGCAAAGCCGACCGCGACGATCTCGCCCTCGACATAGCCGGCTGCGGAGATCTCTCCGGCGGTGGTGCAGCCGACCACCTGGGCGGGCGCGAAGCGGCGCTGCGCCTCGCCGATCAGCCGCGAAACATCGGTGCCGGGGGACAGGAACAGCACCACCAGCGCCAGGCCGTCGGCCTGCAGCGCCTGCGCCAGCTGTTCCACCGCGTCATCGGCCCGGCAATCGACCGAGCCGGAGCGGACGGCCTGAGACGCGGCACTGTTCCTCCCCGACGGACCAGTGGCAGGGTCCATCCTGTTTTCTCCTCCCCGAGTGCTGCCCGCCAGACTAGGCGGGCGGCGGCGTGTCTTGCAAGACGTTTGCAAAGCTCGCCTGCTTGGCGGCCAGAACCGCCTGGGTGCGGCTTTGCACCCCCAGCTTGCGCATGATGGCGGTGATATGGGCCTTGACCGTGGTTTCGGCGATCGACAGCTCATAGGCGATCTGCTTGTTCAGCTTGCCTTCGCAGATCAGCTGCAGGATCCGCGCCTGCTGGTTGGTGAGCAGCGACAGCCGCTGCAGCACGTCGTCGGTGTTTTCCGCCCCGTCCTCCAGCAGCACATAGCCGTCGGGCAGGAACACCTTGCCCTGGCTGATCGCCTCCACCGCCTTCTGGAACACGTCGCGCTGACTGTGCTTGGGAATGAAGCCGCTGGCGCCGGCGTGGATCACCGAGCTGACGATGCGGTTGTCGGCCATCGAGGAGACCACCAGGATCGGGCAGTCCGTCACCTTGCGCAGCCGCAGCAGCCCGTCCAGCCCGTTGACGTCGGGCAGGTTCAGGTCCAGCACCACCAGGTCGGCGCGGACGCCGTCCGCGATCATGTCGAGTGCGGCCTGCAGCGCGGGCGCGGTGTGCATGCTGCTGATCGCGGCCACCGCCTGCAGGGTCATCGACAGGGCATCGCAGAACAGCGGGTGGTCATCCACCAGCAGCGCCGCGTGGAACCCTGGTGTTTTCGGCGTGTCCGGCTGTGTCGGCATATCGGCACCAAAGCTGTTGTTTGCCTGCCAGCTTAGCAAGCGGGCGGCCGCTGCGGTATACGCCTAAAGTCGCATAGGACAGGCGCGCCCCCGTTGGAGGCGCGCCTGATCCTGTTTCGCGGGGCCGGGCCGGATCAGTCTGCCTGCGCCAGCTGGCGGGGCAGGCGGAAGGTCCAGACCATGCCGCCCTGGTTCAGGTAGTTCACCTTCTTGGCGACCTCGCCGCCCCACAGCGGCACCGCGCCGCCCCAGCCGGAGATCACCGAGACATACTGCTCGCCGTCCTGTTCCCAGGTGACCGGCTGGCCGACGATGCCGGAGCCGGTCTGGAACGACCACAGCTCCTCGCCGGTCTCGTCGTCAAAGGCGATGAAACGGCCCTCGGGGGTGCCGGTGAACACCAGCCCGCCCGCGGTGGTCATCACCCCGGCCCACAGCGGCGCGTCGTTCTTGAACTCCCACTTGATCTCGCCGGTGTCGGGGTCGATCGCCTTGAGACTGCCGATGTGGTCCTCGTAGTTGGGCTTGATGGTGAAGCCCGCGCCGAGGTAGGCGGCGCCCTTCTTGTAGCTGATCGGCTCGTTCCAGATGTCCATGCCCCATTCATTGGAGGGCACATAGAAGTTGCCGGTGTTCTGCGAAAACGCCATCGGCATCCAGTTCTTGCCGCCGAGGAAGGACGGCGAGGCAAAGATCACCTCGCCCTTGTTGCCGTTGGCCGCATCCGCGGGGTTGCCGGGGCGGTTGGCCTCGTTGAAGACCGGGCGGCCGGTCTCGTCGATGCCCTCGGCCCAGGTGATGTCCTTGACGAAGGGGGCGGCGCTGACGAATTTGCCGTCCTCGCGGTTCAGCACGTAGAAGAAGCCGTTGCGGTCGGCGGTGCCGTAGCGCTTGTTGCCGCTGCGGTCGGTGTAGGGCACCACCTCGTTGACGCCGTCATAGTCCCAGCCTTCGCGCGGGGTGGTCTGGAAGTGCCATTTGATCTCGCCGGTGGCGGGGTCGATGCCGATGCGGCTGGCGGCATAGAGGTTGTCGCCGGCGTTGCCCTCGACCGGGGTGCCGGCGTTGCGCAGGTGGCTGTTCCAGGGTGCCGGGTTGCCCGCGCCGAAGATCAGCGTGCCGGTGTCGGCGTCATAGGAGCCGCCAAGCCAGGTGGCGCCGCCGCCGGTCTTCCACATGTCGCCGGGCCAGGTCGCGTTGAGGGTGCCGGTCATGGTGCTTTCCTCGCCCTTGAAGGTGCCCATGTGGCCCTCGATCACCGGCCGGGTCCAGACCAGCTCGCCGGTTTCGGCGTCACGCGCCTGCACCTCGCCGACGATGCCGAATTCGCCGCCGGAGTTGCCGGTGATCACCAGCCCGTTGACGATCAGCGGCGCGGCGGTCAGCGAATAGCCGGCCTTGTAGTCGGCCACCTTCTTGCGCCATTTGACGTCGCCGGTCTTGAGATCCAGCGCCACGATGCGGGCGTCCAGGGTGCCGAAATAGAAGCTGTCGCCGTAGATCGCGCCGCCGCGGTTCACCACGTCGCAGCAGGGCAGGATGCCCTCGGGCAGGCGGGCGTCGTACTGCCAGATCTCCTGGCCGGTCTTGACGTCGATGGCGTAGACCCGGCTGTAGGAGCCGGTGATGTACATGATGCCGTCGTAGATCAGCGGCTGGGTTTCCTGGCCGCGCTGTTTCTCGCCGCCGAGGCTGAAGGCCCAGGCGGGCACCAGATTGGCGATGTTGTCCTTGTTCAGGGTGTCCAGCGGGCTGTAGCGCTGCAGGTGCCTCCCCATCCCGTTGGTGACCACCTGGGTCGTGTTGGCCTGATCGTTCCTGAGATCGTCCTCAGTGACCCCGGCGTGGCTGACGCCCGCCATCATGGTCGCCGTGGCGACCGCCGTGATGAAGCGGTTCATTGGGCTCCTCCCTTTCAATGGATATGCAACAGCCACCGCCCGGTGCGGGCTGCCGGCCTGCCACAGTATCCAAGCCGCGGCGGCCGGGCGGTATTGCACAATGGTCGTAAGCGGGGGCGGGGCCGGGGGCCGGACGGGCAGGCGGCACGCGGCCGGACCCGGCGCCTTGCGAGCCGGGCCTTGCGCCAGAATTGGGACCGACGGCACGGGGCAGGGGGGGCTGCGGTCAGCCCGGTTTTGCGGCCTTGCGGAGCAGACCGCGGGCCGGGTCATAGCCCCAGACCGCCAGCCCCAGCCAGACCAGCCCGGACAGCAGCACCCACAGGAAGGCAGCGGGGTTCAGCTGCGAATAAAGGGCGAAGCGGATCAGCTCGACCGCGTGGGTGAAGGGGTTGAAGGCGCAGATATGGTGCAGCAGCGCCGAGCTTTCGGCCATCTTCCACAGCGGGTAGAGCGCGGTGGAGAGGAAAAACATTGGGAAGATCACGAAGTTCATCACCCCGGCGAAATTCTCCAGCTGGCGGATCACCGAGGACAGCGCCAGCCCCAGCGCCCCCAGCATCAGCCCGGCCAGCACCAGCGCGGGCAGCGCGGCGGCATAGCCGGACCAGGCAAAGCGGATCCCGGACAGCGCCGCCAGCGCCAGGAACACATAGACCTGCAGGATCGAGATCCCGGTGCCGGCCAGCAGGCGGCAGACCAGCAGCCACCAGCGCGGCAGCGGGCAGGTCAGCAAGAGCCGCATCGAGCCCATCTCGCGGTCATAAACCATCGACAGCGAGCTTTGCATGCCGTTGAACAGAAGGATCATGCCGCAGAGGCCGGGCACGATATAGACCTCGTAGGTGGTGTAGGTGGCATAGGGCGGGGTGATCGACAGGCCGAGCGCGGCGCGGAAGCCCGCGGCAAACACCACCAGCCACAGCATCGGCCGCACCAGTGCCGCGATGAAGCGGCCGCGCTGGCCGGTGAAGCGCAGCGCCTCGCGCCGGGTGATCGCCGCCAGGGCCAGCAGCCAGGCCATCACGCGGCCGCGCCCGTCAGCGTCAGGTAGTGATCGGCCAGCCCCAGCCCGCCGCGCAGCTGGCGGGCGGTGCCGTCCCCGGCCAGCCGCCCGCGGTGCAGGATCAGCAGCTGGTCGGCGTCCTCGATCTCATCCGTGAGATGGGTGGCCCACAGGACCGTCAGCCCGCGGCGGCGCGACAGGTCGTGCAGATGGCCGGTGACCGCCTGCCGGGTTGCCGCGTCCAGCCCCGCCGTCGGCTCGTCCAGCAGCAGCACCCTGGGGCGGTGGATCAGGCTGCGGGCGATCTCCAGCCGGCGGCGGTGGCCGCCGTTGAGGCTGCGCACCCGCTCGCCCAGCCGCTCGCGCATGTCCAGCCGGTCCAGCGCCGCCTCGATCCGCAGCTGGGCCGCGGCGCCGCGCAGCCCGTGCAGGGCGGCAAAATAGCTGAGGTTGCGCTGCACCGTCAGGTCCAGGTCCAGCGTCGGCTGCTGGAACACCACCCCCATCTGGCGCAGCGCCTTGCGCGGGCTGCGGGCCATGTCGTGGCCGGCAATCGTGATGCGGCCCTGCGGCGCGGTGAACAGCCCGGTGAGCAGCGCGAACAGGGTCGATTTGCCCGCCCCGTTGGGGCCGAGCAGGGCGCAGAAGGTGCCGGGCTCGACGCGGAAGCTGACCTCCCGCAGTGCCTCTCGGGCGCCGTAGGCATAGCTGAGGCTGTCCACGCGCAGGCCGGTCATTGGATGGTGATCTCCAGCAGCTGGGTGGTGCCGGTGGAGCCGGGCACCTTGAGGTGGTAGCTGCCGGGTTTCAGCGCGATGAAGCCGATCTCCATCTCGCCCGCCTCGTCGAATTCGACGCTGTCGAGGCCCAGCGGGCGGATTTCCAGCCCTTCGACCACGATTTCGTCGATCCAGACCGCGCGGAAGAAATCCGCGCCGGCCAGCGCCAGCTCCTGGCTGCCGTCGCCGTGGATTTCGACCTCGTAATAGGTGCCGGATTGCAGCACCCAGGGGGCCGCGGCCAGCGGCATTCCGGCCGAGAGGGTGATCGGCGGCAGGTCCTGCTTGTTGGAAGCCGACAGGAGCCCGGCGAGGCCGAGGCCGGTCTTGCCCGGATCATCATCGCCATCGGCAAAGGCGGCGGCGGGCAGGGCCAGGCACAGGGCCGCGGAGAGTAGGCGGGATTTCAGCATCAGGGATCCTCCTGTCATGATGCGCCGCGCATACGGGGCGCGGCCGGGATCAGGGCCGCAGCGCCGCGCCCCAGGGGAAGCGGCCGACCTTGATCGATTTCAGCGCCTTGCGCCGGGCGGCATCGATCACGGTGACATCGCCGGAGACGCCGTTGGTGGTGAACAGCAGCGACTTGTCGGGGGAAAACGCCATGTGCCAGACCCGGCGGCCGACCAGGATGTAATCCTCCACCTCCAGCGTTTCGGCATTGACCACGGCGACGTGGTTGGACGGCCCCAGCGCGACAAAGGCGGTCTTTTCGTCGGCGGTGAATTCAAACCCCACCGGCTGCACCCGGTCGGGATGCACGCCCTTGACCTCGAACCGGATCTTGCCGGTTTCGGCCTGGGTGGCGGTGTCGAAGACGGTGATGGTGCCGCCGATCTCGGAGGAGACCCAGAGCGCGCTGCCGCCGGCCGTGAACTCGGCGTGGCGGGGGCGGGAATCGACCAGCGTGTTGGCGAACAGCTCCTGCGTCTGGGTGTCGATCCAATGCGCCATGTTGGTGGTCTCAGACGTGGTGATGGCGATCCTGCCGTCGGGCGAGACGGCCATGCCCTCGGGCTCGATCCCGACGTTGATCTGGGCGATCACCTTGCGGGTTTCGGTGTCGACCACGGTGGTCACGGCGTCGTCCTCGTTGGCGATGTAGAGGTGGCGGTCGTTGGGGTGCAGCACGAACTGCTCGGGGTCCTCGCCCGAGGGCAGCTCGTGCAGGACGGCGCCGGTGGCGGCATCCAGCACCTGCACCGTGTCGCTGTCGGAGGCGCAGACGTAGACCCGCGAATAATCCCTGGAAAAGGTGATGCCGCGCGGTCGTTCGCCGGTTTCGATGGTGCGCACCACCTCCAGCGTGGCGATGTCGATCACGCTGATGGTGTCGTCCTTTTCGTTGGTGACCCAGATTTCGGCGGCCGCGAGCGGTGCCGCGGGGGCGAGCAGCGCGGCAAGCGCCAGGGCGGGCAGGGTTCCGGCGGGACGGGTCATTGGAAGGCTCCGCAGTTGCTTTCGGGGGCGTCGAGGCCGAGGGTGTCAAGCTCGCTGTGCTGGTGCAGGAAGCCGGGCAGCGGCGCCTGCGCGGCCAGCGCGCGGGGGGTGGCGAGCGGGACCGGCTGGCGCAGCTGGCCGTTCCAGCGGCGGTAGCTGAGCGGGCGGCCCTTGAAGCCGGCCAGCTCGAAATCCTCCGACAGCATGAAGCGGCGCAGGACGGCGGCGTCGGCGGAGTTGGTGCGGGTCACCGCCTCGCCGATGCTGCGCATGGCCGCCCAGGCGGCGTAGTCGCGCGCCTGCATCCTGCGGCCTGCAAGGTCCTGGAACCGCAATTGCAGCTGGGCCGCGCCCCATTGCTCCACCACCGGCGCCCAGGCCGTCGGCACCAGCCCCTCGGAGCCGGCCACCGGGCGCGGCAGCCAGGTGTTGTAGGGCAGGTAGCGGGCGAAATCCTGCAGCTCATCCGCCACCAGCAGCAGGTCGTGGCGGCCCAGCTCCTGGGTCAGCAGCGGCATCTCCTGGGCGGCGTTGCGGCGCATGTCGGCGCCGTAGGCCCAGGTTGTTTCCGCGCCGATCTTCAGCCCGAACTTGGCCGCGCTCTGGCGCAGGGCGGCGGCAAAGGCCTGATCCTGCGGGTGGCTGCCGGAGATCATCGCAAGGCCGCTCCAGCGTTTCATCAGCGCGAACTGCATCAGCGCGTCGCTGCGCATCAGGTCCGAGGGCAGCGTGTGCAGCAGGTTGCCGCGGCAGTCGGCGCTGCGCAGGCCGGTGTCGGAGCTGGCGGCATTGAACAGCAGCGCCGCCTGCGCCTCGGGCAGGTCGGCGGCGGCCAGCAGCGCCGGCTTCGGCGCGTCGAGTATGAGCAGCGCGGCCTGCGCCAGCGCGGCGCGGGCCGCCGCGGCAAAGTCGCCGCCTTCCGGCACCGTGACCACCTCGAGGCTGTAGCGGTGGCCGAGGAAGCTGCCGGTGGTGAGGTTGCCGGCCAGCCCCAGCCGGGCGCCGGCCTCGCCCAGATCCTTGGGCTGCGGGTCGAGATTGGACAGGGTGGGCGGCTGCGGCTGCTGCTGTTTCAGGTAGACGACGGGCACCTCGATGCCGGCGGCCGCGGCGGGAACCGCGGGGCAGAGGGCGATGAGGAATGTGAACAGAAAGCGCATCGGAAGCCCGCTGGTGGTTGCATGCAGCAAGGCTACTGCCGCCGCCGGGCCCGCGGCCATTGGACCAAGGTCGTAGGGGAGCGGGCCGGTCTAAAACCTAAGTCGCGTATCGGGGCGGCCAGGCGGTTGGCTATGGTCGGGGCAAGCACCAACCCATGGGAGGAAACCATGTTCAGATTGCCCCTTGCGGCCCGCAGCCTTGCCGCCCTTGCCGCTTTTGCCGCCGCCGCCCACGCCCACGGAGACGTCGCGCCGCAGCCGATGAATACCGATGCCCTGCCCGACACGGGCGAGGAATGGCTGACCGAGAACCCCTATCGCGGCCAGGGGCCGGAGGTGTGGCAGGCGGCGATCGATATCGGCGACAGCGGCTACAACCAGAACTGCGCCCGCTGCCACGGGCTGGGCGGCGTGTCGGGCGGGCTGGCGCCGGACCTGCGCTATCTGGAGGCCGAGGAATTCGGCGACGAATGGTATGTGGAGCGGTTCCGCACCGGCTATACCCAGAACGGCATCACCAAGATGCCGGCCTTCGGGGAGCTGCTGGGCCAGAAGGCGGCCTGGGCGATCCGCACCTATCTGGAAACCCGGCCCGATGACGGCGCGCTGGACGAGGCCACCGGGCGGCTGCTGGAAATCCGCGACGAGCTGGCGGCGATGGCCGGCGGCGGCGGCGGCGATGCGGCGGCGCTGGAGGCGGAGCTGACCGGGATTGCCGAGGCGGTGGAGACCGGCTCCGGCGCGCCGGTGGCCGACAGCGTGGCCTACCGCGCCGCCAGCCTGATCGCGGGCGAAGCGCCGGATTATGCCGCGGCGGCCAAGACGCTGACCGTCGGGCTGTCGGCGGCCAACTGACCGGTACGGGGGAGGGGTGCGTGATGAAACAGCTTGCTGGAGCCCTGGCGGTTGCCATTCTGGGCGGTCTCTGGGCCCAGCCCGGCGCGGCGCGCTGCGCCGATCATGTGCCCCAGCCCAAACCGCAGAACACTGCGCGCGATATCGTCGGGCGGGATCTCGACACCATAGTCGAGCGCGGTTTCATCACCTTTGCCGCCTATGAGGATTTCGCGCCCTGGTCCTATGAGGCCGGGGGGCGGATCCAGGGCGCGGACATCGACCTGGGCCGGATGATTGCCGCGGAACTCGGGGTGGAGGCGCGCTTCACCCTGGTGGCGGCGGGCGAGACCCTGGACGCGGATCTGCGCAACTGGGTCTGGAAAGGCCCCATCGTGGGCGGCAGCGTCGCCAATGTCATGCTGCATGTGCCCTATGACAGCGAGTTTGCCTGCCGGGTCGAGCAGGTGGTGTTCACCGGCCAGTACCATGTCGAGGAGGTGGCCATCGCCTACCGCAGGGCGGCCTATCCCGAGGCGCCGCCGGTGCCGGCCTATTTCCGGTTCGACAGCGTGGCGGTGGAGAATGACTCGATCGCCGATTTCTACCTGTCGGCCTTTCCCGGCGGCCAGCTGAGCGGCAATATCCGCCGCTACCCCTCGGCGGCGGCGGCGATGGCGGGGCTGGCGCGGGGCGAGACCAAGGCGGCGATGGGGCCGCTGGCGCAGCTGGAGGCGGGGCTGACCGCGCAGACCGCGGTGCATGTGCCGCCGCTGCCGGGCTTTGCCGCGGGCCGCTGGACCGCCGGGGTGGCGGTGCATTTTTCCTACCGGCCGCTGGCCTATGCGGTGGAGGACGCCATTGCCGCCGGGCTGCAGGACGGCCGGATTGCCGCTATCTTTGCCGCCCACGGGCTGAGCCACCGGCCGCCGGAGCTGCGCTGAGCCGCAGGCCTGCGGCGGTTGATTGCCGTCTCATCCTTCCAGCGTTGTTACAGACCCGTCCAGTCCCAGCAGGGTGGCGCGGGTGCCGCGCGGCAGGCGCGCCAGCGCGGCGGTGATCTCGGCTTTGCTCATCAGGCAGAAGGCGGTGGAGGCCGCATCGGCCAGCGCGGCGCCGGCGGCCTCGGTGCTGACGGTGGCCCATAGCGGCCGCCGCTGCGGATCGGGGTGCAGGATGTGGGTGCCGCCCGCCAGCCGCAGCGCAGCGGGGCTGGAGGTGGCAATGGCGCCGCCGGTCAGGCTGCGGGCGGCAAAGAGGCCGCGGTCCGGATCTGCAAGCCCGAGGCGGAAGGGGCCGCCAAGCGCGGCAAACTCGCCGGTGTCTATCAGCACAGGGCCTAGCCCCAGCCCGGTCAGCGCAGTGCGGACCAGATCGGCGGCGAAGCCCTGGGCGATGCCGTTGAAGGTCAGCGCCTGGCCCGGTGCCAGCCGGATCGCCTGCTTGCGGACCGTAACCTTGTGCCAGCCGGCCAGGCGGGCGGCGGCGGCGGGATCTTCGCCGCGGGACATGGCCTGCCAGAGCGGCTGGACGGCGGGGTCGAACACGCCCTTGGTTGCCTCATGCATCCGGGTGCAGAGGCGGGCCAGCTGCAGAAACTGCCGGGGCGGGCGCAGCAGAACGCCGGACCGGTTCAGCCGCGACAGGGCAGAGGCCGGATCGTAAAGGCTGAACAGCCGTTCGGTGCGGCGCAGCTCTGCCAGCGCGGCGGCAATGGCCTGCTGCGCCAGCGGCGGCGGCGCATGGAGGGTCAGGCGGACCTCGGCGCCGAGCGCGAAGCCCTGCCACGTGACCGGTGCCGCGCGATCTGCGGCGGCCGGGGCCGTGACGGCGGCGGCGGCGGTGATGGCCAGGAACCGGCGGCGGGTCGGATTTATGCTCATTCCGCGGCCTCCTTGGGCTGCTGGCGGCGCGCCGCCACGATCAGCGGCACGCAGCGGGCGGGGTCGTCGTGGATCGACACGCAGTCGAGGCAGCCGAAGCATTCGTCATAGCGGACCGCGCCGGCGCGGCTGATGGCGCCATAGGCGCATTTCACCTTGCACAGCTGGCAGGGCGTGCCGCAGGCGGCACGGCGGGCGATCCAGTTGCGCCGCCGCAGCAGCCCGCCAAGCGCCATGAAGGCGCCGAGCGGGCAGAGGTAGCGGCAGAACGGCTTGAACAGCACCAGCGCCGCCGCCAGCCAGAAGGCGGCATAGGCGGTGAAATACCACTCGCGCGCGAAGCCGGTGGTGATCGCGGTCTTGAAGGGTTCGACCTCGGCTGCGGTGCCGGCATGCTCCGGCGCCAGCAGGATCAGCGCCGCCAGACCGGCCAGCACCGCGTATTTCAGCTTTTTCAGCCGCGTGTCCCAGGCCGGCGACAGGGCGGCCTGCGGCAGCCGCAGCCTGCGGCCGAGGTGGTGGGCGAACTCCTGCAGCGCGCCGAAAGGACAGAGCCAGCCGCAGAACAGGGCGCGGCCCCACAGGATCAGCCCAAAGAGGGCAAAGCCCCAGACCAGCAGGGAAAACGGATCATAGGCGAGAAAGGCATAGCTGCCGCCCTCGGACGCGGTGCGCAGGACGCCCAGCACGGTGACGACGGAGAGCTGGCCCTGGCCCCGCCAGCCGATGAACAGGGTGACAAAGGCCAGCACCGCCAGCCGCACGGGGGTGAGGGTTTTGCGGGCGGCGATGTGCCGCTGGCCCAGCAGCAGGGCGGCGGTCAGCGCGGTCAGAAACAGCGCCAGCACGGACATGTCCGTCCGGCGGCTGCGCAGCGCCTCCTGCCAGGGCGGCACCGGCGCCGGGGCGCTGGCGCGCAGAAAGAAGCGTTCGGGGGTGCTGTGGGTCACCGGGAAGTCGGCGGTGCCGGTCTCTGGCTGGAACATGCCGTGCTTGCGCACCGCCTGGACGTGCAGGGTCCAGTCCTGCGCGGGGTCAAAGCCGAGGCGGCGGTCGGCCCGCAGGATCATCGCGGTGCCCTGATGCAGGGCATCGGGCAGGTCCGGCAACAGTTCCACCAGCAGATCGCTGTCGCGCAGCGCCACCGGCAGGCCGTTCTGCGAGGCCGACAGCCGGTCGGGCGCGGTGTTGCGGATGAACTCGGGGCTGACCAGCCCGTGGCGGCCGGTCTCGATCAGCAGCAGCGGCTCGTCATCGGGGGAGATCGCCAGAAACTCCTGCAGCTCGGCGTGGCCGGCGGGCGACAGCAGCGCGCGGGCAATCGCGGGCGGGCCGAGGTCGGCGATCCACAGGTCCAGATAGGCGGAGTCCGGATGCTGTTTCGCTTCCGGGTCGTCATCGGCCCAGAGGGTGCCGGCAAAGGCGGCGTCCGCCTCGGCATTGGTGACGGTGGCGCGGCTCACCAGCCCTTGCGCAGCCAGTGCCGCCCAGTCCAGCGGCTCGGCATGGTCCGGGTCGGGCCGGGCCGGGGGCGCGGTGACGACGCCGTGCATCTTTTCGCGGGCGACGGCCAGTGTTGCCGCCATCACGGAATCATGGGCGATGCGGACCGAGGCGGTCGCCTTGGTCACCCCGTCGAGATAGACCAGCGAGGATCCCGGCCCGGCGGCGCCGTAGGGGGTGCCGATGGCGATGGACGAGAACACCGAGAGGCCGGGGTACTGCTCAAAGAACTGGTGGAACGGGGCGGGGCCGAGGCCGGAGACGAAGATCGGCTCATTGTGGCTGATCAGCCGGACGTCGAGAAAGGTGCCCTCCGGATCCAGCATCACCAGCGCGTTGACCGGCGCGCCGGAAAAGCCGGGCAGGGGGGCGAGCGGTTCGGTCTCAAAGACGTAGCCCGCGGCGGCGCCGCCGGAATTGAGGAGTGTGTAGACGCCGTTTTCGTTCACCGGTTCGCCCAGCGAGTAGGGTGGCACGATCAGCGCCGCCAGCTCCGCGCGCGGCATCGGGGCGGCGGCGGCCGCCGCGGTCTGGACCAGCCAGGCCATGAGCAGGGGGATGATAAAGCGCAGGCGCATGGGCCGCAGTCTGGCCGCCGACGGGGCCACCCGCCATTGGACCAAAGTCTGACGCTGCCCAATACGACCAAAGGCCAATACCGGGGCCGGCGCGGCGCGGCTAGGCTGAAAGGATCACAGCCAGCTGAGGAGGATGAAATGGCCTGGTCTGCCCCGAAACTGAAGGAAATCAACTGCGGCATGGAGATCAACATGTACTCCCCGTCCGAGGACGAGGGCCGCGAATACGAACCCGATCTGTTCTGATCCGGCGCAAAGGAAAACGGCCATGCGGTTTCTGGTTCTGGGCGCGGCGGCGGGCGGTGGCCTGCCGCAGTGGAATTGCGGATGCGCGAACTGCCGGGATGCACGTCTCGGCCGGATCGCCCCCGCCACCCAGTCCTCGCTGGCCGTTTCGCTGGACGGGCAGTCCTGGGCTGTTCTGAATGCCTCTCCCGACATCCGCATTCAGCTGCAGAACTGCCCGGCCATGCACCCGCAGTCGCTGCGCCACAGCCCGCTGCGGGCGGTGCTGCTGACAAACGGCGACATCGATCATATCGCGGGGCTGCTGAGCCTGCGCGAGCAGACCGCGTTCACCCTGTTCGCCACGGCGGAGATTCTGGATCTGCTGGCCGCCAGCCGGGTGTTCGATGCGCTGTCGGCCGCCAAGGTCGCGCGCCGCGCGGTGGCGCTGGGGGCGGGTTTCGAGCTGCTGCCGGGGCTGCAGGCGCAGGCTTTCGCGGTGCCGGGCAAGGTGCCGCTGTTCATGGAAAGCGGGACAGTGCAGACCGATCTCAGCGGCGAGCAGACGGTGGGCGTGCGGCTGCGCGGCTGCGGCAAGACCGCCTATTACATTCCCGGCTGCTCTGGTGTCACGCCGGAACTTCTGGAGATGCTGCAGGACGCCAATCAGCTGTTTTTCGACGGCACCCTGTGGCAGGACGACGAGATGATCCGCTCCGGCACCGGGGCCAAGACCGGGCAGCGGATGGGCCATGTGCCGATCAGCGGGCCAGAGGGCGCGATTGCCCGGCTGCAGGCGGTGGATGCGGCCAAGACCTTTGTGCATCTGAACAACACCAACCCGGTCTGGCAGCCGGACAGCCCGGAGCGCGCGCATGTGCTGGCCAGCGGCTGGAGCGTTGCCGCCGACGGAATGGAGATCACGCTATGACCGCCCCTGCACGCGCCCTGCCTGCCGCCCATCCGCTGGAGGCGCGGCTGCGCGCCATCGGCGCGGCGCGCTATCATGACAAGCACCCGTTTCATCACCGGCTGCACGGGGGGCAGTGCTCGCCCGATCAGGTGCGGGCCTGGGTGATCAACCGCTGGGCCTATCAGGCGGCGATCCCGATGAAGGATGCGGCCTTTCTGTCGCGCTGCAGCGACCCGGACCTGCGCCGCCTGTGGCGCAGCCGGATCGAGGATCATGACGGCGGCATCGCCGAGGGCGGCGGTCTGCGCCGCTGGCTGCGGCTGGCGGAGGCGGTGGGGCTGGACCCGGACTATGTGGCCTCGGGGCGCGGCGTGCTGCCGGCCACCCGCTTTGCGGTGGAGGCCTATGTGCGCTATGTGCGCGACAGGCCGCTGCTGCAGGCGGTTGCGGCCTCGCTGACCGAGCTGTTTGCCCCGGCGATCCATGAGCAGCGGATCGAGGGGCTGCTGCGGCACTATGATTTTGCCGATGCCGCCAGCCTGTCCTATTTCCGCAACCGGCTGACCGAGGCGCCCAAGGATGTGAAGGCGGGGCTTGCCTGGGTGCTGGAGCATGCGGCGGCGCCGCAGGACCAGGACGCCGCCTGCGCGGCGCTGGCGTTCAAGACCGACGTGCTGTGGGCGCAGCTGGATGCGTTGTGGGGCGCCTATGTGGAGCCGGGGCGGATACCGCCGGGCGCCTGGCAGCCGGGGGAGGGGCTGGCATGACCGCGCTGGCGCTGGCCCCCGGGGACCGCCCCTGCCTGCCGCGCGGCGTGCGGCTGGCGGCGGACCGGGTGCGCGGCGGCAAGGTGCTGCTGTGCCCGGAGAAGGCGGTCGCGCTGGATGCCATCGGCGCGGCGATCCTGTCGCGGATCGACGGCGAGGCGACGTTCGATGCGATCGTCGCGGATCTGGCCGCCTCCTATCAGGCGCCTGCCGGGCAGATCGCGGGCGATGTGCAGACCTTTCTGACCGCTCTGCGGGCGCGGATGTATCTGGAGGTGCGCGCATGACCGTGCCGCCGCCCATCGCCCTGCTGGCCGAGCTGACCCACCGCTGCCCGCTGGCCTGCCCCTATTGCTCCAACCCCACCGACCTGCTGGGCCGCGAGGCGGAGATGAGCGCCGCCGAATGGGCGGATGTGTTCCGGCAGGCCGCGGAACTGGGGGTGCTGCAGCTGCATCTGTCCGGCGGCGAGCCCGCGTCGCGCCCAGATCTGGCGGAAATCGCCGCGTCGGCGCGGGACTGCGGCCTCTACACCAACCTGATCACCAGCGGCATCGGGCTGGCTGCGAGGCGGCTGGACGCGCTGGAGGCGGCGGGGCTTGACCATATCCAGCTGTCGCTGCAGGGCACCACCGCAGAGCTGGCCGACCGGATCGGCGGCTACAAGGGCGGGTTTGCCCGCAAGATGCAGGTCGCGGCAGAGATCAGGGCGCGCGGCATTCCCCTGACGCTGAACGCAGTGATGCACCGGCACAATCTGGATGACCTGGAACGCACAATCGAGATGGCGGTGGAGATGGGCGCGCGGCGGCTGGAAGTGGCCTGCGTGCAGTTTCACGGCTGGGCGGCGCGGAACCGGGCGCAACTTATGCCGACACGGGCGCAGGCCGGGGCTGCCAAGCGCATCGTCGCAGAGGCCGCGCAGCGGCTGCGCGGGGTGCTGGCCATTGATTTCGTGCCGCCGGACTATCACGCCGACTATCCCAAGGCCTGCATGGGCGGCTGGGGCAGCGCCGGTTTGAACGTGACGCCGGACGGCACCGTGCTGCCCTGCCACGCCGCGCAGACCATTCCGCATCTGACCTTTGACAGCGTGCGCGGCAGGCCGCTGGCGGATATCTGGTACAGCAGCGCGGCCTTCAACGCCTACCGCGGCACGGAGTGGCTGCCGCAGCCGTGCCGGAGCTGCGAGCGCAAGAACAGTGATTTCGGAGGCTGCCGCTGCCAGGCGCTGGCGCTGGCGGGCGATGCGGGCGCCGCCGATCCGGTGTGCCGCAAGGCGCCCGGTCATCAGGCCGTGCTGGACCTGCTGGCGCAGGCCGGTGCCGGGGCGGATGCGGAGTTTGTCTACCGGCGGCCTGCAGGATCCGGCCCCGGGACCTGACGCTATTTTTCCGGAAACAGCCCGGGCATCCAGGCGCCGGCCAGGGCGGCGGGGAAGTGCAGCTGCAACGGCGCCCGCTGGGTGGCCGATTTCAGCGCGCCGGCGGCCAGAAGCCCGGCGGTCACCTTGCGCGCCTGGCGGTCGCTGACGCCGAGCAGCCCGTGGACCTGGCCGCGTTCCAGGCTGCCGAGGCTGAGCGCTTCGCGCATCACGGTATCGGCGCCGGCCGGCAGGCGGCCCGCGCTGGTTTCCTGCCGGCACCAGGCGGTTATGCGGCCGCGCAGGGTCTGCGGCTGCATCAGCGTCTCCATGAAACGCACCTGGTCGATGCAGGTGCCGAGAAAGAAGGCGGCAAATTCCGCCAGCCGCTGCTCCGACAGGCTGCCGCGGCCGTCGGCGCCGCCGTGGCGGGGCTGGTCGGCGGCCATCAGGCGCTGCTTGTAGGCGGCTTCCTGGCGGGCCAGGCCGCGGGAGGCCGACCACAGGCCCTCGGAGGCGACGCAGCCGCGCAGCATGGCATGAGCGACCATGCGCGAGACGCGGCCGTTCAGATCGGGGAAGGGGTGGACCCAGACCAGCCGGTGATGGGCGCAGGCGGTGGCGATGATGGTGCCGTGACGGCCCTGCAGCCCGTACATCCTGCGCATATGGGCCAGCAGCCGGGGCACCGCGCCGGGACTGGGGGCGACATGTGCGCCGACTTTCACATAGCCGCTGCGGAAGGCGCCGGGCGTGATTTCTGTCCGGCTGCCGTCCGGCTGCTGCAGGCAGAGCAGGCTGGCAGGCAGGTTTTCGCAGAACCGCCGGTGGATGTCCTGCAGAACCTCCGGCTCCAGCGGGTGGCCGGGCAGCCCGTCCTCGTCGATCCATTGCTGCACGGCAATGTGGGCCACCGCTTCCAGCTGCAGGTCGCGTTTCTGCCGGTCGGTGCTGAAGTCCTGGTTCAGCGCCCGTTCGATGTCGACAGGGTGGGTGTTGTGGCCTTCGATCAGGTTCGAATAATAGCAGTTCATCGACCGCACCAGCGCGGCCAGCGGCTGGCGCAGGGCTTCGGGCAGGGCGGCGCGCAGCCCGGCGGAGGCCATTGCCAGCTCCACCGCCAGATCATTGAGCGCGGGGCGGTGTCTGGAGGCTTCCTCGGGGATCAGCGGTTCGATCAGGGTGAGTGCTTCGCCATCGTCCGGCAGCTGTGGTGCCATATGGTCTGCTCCGCTTTGGTTTCCTGGCGCTGAACGCGTGTTTGCGTGCCTGTTCGAGTTCCGTTTTATAATCCGTTTCAGGCCTGGCGGAAATGATATTGTTTCCATTTGATTCCAGCCTGTTGGCTCCCGAATGGCGCCAGAGGCTGGAAAGCCGGGGCCGTTTTCAGTTCCGGTTGGAGTTCCGTTTGAGCAGCGGCCCGGGAGGCGGCGGCCCAGGAACACACTGGCCCGGCGGTCCGCCGATTGGCGTGGCGGTGCCGGGGCATACCGGCTTTGCGTCAATAAAATTCATCGTAATAGTGGTTATGTTAAATATTGCCGGATTTCCGGTGAACGGGCTGCCGAAGCCCCGCAGTTGCCGCCCGGGCCGGTCGGCTGGCCGCAATTCTGCCGCAGGCGGCGCGGCGGCAGTGTGAAACGCCACATTCCAGGGTTTCGCGCCCGGTTTCCGCCGCATTCCTGCCGCATTTCCCCCGGCGCCGGGCCGGCCGGGTCCGGTCATTAACCTTGTTTTCAGCTTCCTGCAGCAAACGCGCAAGATCTTGCTCATGCCGGCAAAAGATTTGGATTGCCCAAATCCGGCCACGATAGACTCGTGGTTGAGCAGTACCTTTCAACCAGCAATAGCTATAGCAAGGAGAACCCTGAGCGTGGCAGGCAATGCGTTTCCGGACCCGGTCTTTTCGAAACTCAAAACCCGGCAGTATACAGGCAGCCAGGACGATCTGATCAGCATCGATCACAAGAACAGCCTGGCGCAGAAAGCGGCGACGGTGTCGCTGAGTTTCTCGCTGGACCGGCTGCCGGGCGAGAGTGCGCTGGTCTCCAAGGACGGCAGCGGCGCCGGCAATGGCGATTTCACGCTTTGGGTCAAGGATGGCACCCTGGTGCTGACCCAGTCCGGCGGCGGCGAAACGGAATATCTCAAGGTTCCGGATCTGGTGTTGTCGGCGCAGCAGACCTATCACATCTCGGTCAGCTTCGGCAAAGACGGGCTGATGATCTGGCTGGACGGCGCGCTGGCGGCGGCCGCGCCGGAGTTCAAGCAGGGCCTGGCGCAGAACGGCAATGCGCTGGTGGTCGGCGGCAGCCGGGCCTGGCGCGGCGATCAGGACGACGACGCGCATTCGCTGTTCAAGGGCACCATCGGCGATGTCCGCGTGTTCGACCGCCAGCTGGGCGAAAAGGCGCAGCTGGCGCTGGCGGCGGAGTCGGCGGCAGGCCCGGCGGCGGCGGCCGGGATGGCGGCGGCGATGGAGGATCTGGCGCCGGCATTCGGCCAGCTGCATGGTGCCAGCGAGACCTTCCTGGATATTCTTGCGGACTACGGCGTCAGCCAGCACGGCCACCTGGACCGCAGCCTCAACATGATCTCCCGCAACGGCCGCGACCATGAGATTACCGGCACCGGCGGCGATGACGGCATCGATGCGGGCGGCGGCAACGACAGGATCAGCGGCGTCGGCGGCGCCGACGTGCTGCAGGGCAATTACGGCAACGACACGCTGCTGGGCGGCAAAGGGAACGATGTGCTGGACGGCGGCCACGGCGAGGACACGCTGAAGGGCGGCAACGGCAACGACCTGCTGATCAGCCGGGCGGACGGGCGCGAGGGCGCCATCGCCTATGACCCCGGCCGCGACGAGGGCGACCCCGGGAACGAGCTGACCGACGGCAAGCTCTACCCGGACCAGCCGGTGCCGGGCGATGATCTTCTGATTGGCGGCAAGGGTGCGGATATCTTTTATTTCCAGACGCTTATCAATGCCAAGGAGCGCTATATCGAGAAGCACACCCGCGACGACGGCACCATCAACTGGCACGGGGTTGCGGGCGAAAACGACAAGCTGCACGATCATTGGGTCGACGTCATGGGCCGCGACGTGGTGCAGGATTTCAGCCGCGCCGAGGGCGACCGCATCGTCATCGAGGGCCACACCACGGAGATCGCCTCGATCACCTATGGCGACCGCAACGGCGACGGGGTGATGGACCATTCGGTGATTGCGCTCTATTCCGACCAGGGCGCAAACGGCGGCGCCCACAATGATGATCTGCTGGGCAGGATCACCGTCTACGGCGATCTGGTGAAGCGGTCCGACATCGAGCACACCTCGGCGCCGGCCTATGGCATCATCAAGAGCATCGGCGATTTGGACGAGGCCCTGGCCCCTGCGCATGCCGCCGAGAACTCCGGCAAGATCAAAATCCCGGGCTCTGCGCTGCACAAGGCCGGCAGCCTGACCCTTGCGGCGGCGGAGAGCCCGGTTTTTGCGGTGACCGGCAGCCATGACTTCAGGGCTGAGGACCGCTCGGCCTATGTGTTCGATCACGGCAAGGCGCTGAAGCTGTCCAGCGGCACCATTGCCTTCCGCTTTGCGGCCGACAGCCTGTCCAGCTACCAGAGCCTGCTGTCCAAGGACGCCTCGGACTATGGCAGCGGCGGGCATCTGTCGGTCTATCTGGATGAGACCGGCAAGCTGATCGTGCGCCTGCAGGACAGCGAAGCCTCGCATTACTTCACCGCCGCAAACGCGGTGGAAGCCGGCAAGGCGTATGATTTCAGCCTGAATTTCGGCAGCGGCGGCGTCGAGATCTACCTCAACGGGGCCAGGATTGCCTATGAGACCGGACTGGATTTCGACTGGACCAGCAACCGCGAGGCGCTGATCGCCGGTGCGTCGGGGTGGAGCAGCACGCCCGGCAGCACGGACAGGATCCACAGCTATTTCGATGGCACCATCAGCGATCTTGCGGTTTACCGCGAGGTGCTGACGGGGGAAGAGGTTTTCGGCAGCGGACCCCGCAGCGACCACGCCTATTTCGGTGGCCGGATCGACAGCTTCGAATTCAGCAGAAGCGGCGGCGCCATCGACGTCAGGAAGGACGGAACCACGGTCACGCTGGGCGCGGAGGACACGTTTGCCGCGTTCCGCGATGTCACCGTGCGGGCCATGGACATGCAGTTCGGATCCAAGGACGAGGATGAACTGCGCGGCGCCGACGGGGCGGATGTTCTGATCGGCAAAAGCGGCGATGACCGGTTGCTGGGCTATGGCAACGATGACCTGCTGCGCGGCGGCAACGGCAAGGACAGCCTTTATGGCGGCGAAGGATCCGACACGCTGTCCGGCCAGAACGATCACGACGTGCTCGCCGGCGGCAGCGGCCTGGACTACCTGTTCGGCGGTGACGGGAATGACACGATTTACGGCGAAGGCGGCAAGGATTGGCTGTATGGCGGCCTTGGAGATGACCGGCTGCAGGGACACAGCTGGAACAGCTCCGGCACCGGCAGCAAGGACCGCGCGGTCTTTGACGGCAATTTCGAGGACTACAGCTTTGAAAGCTACACCTATTTCGATTCCAACCGCGGCGCGGACATCACCCGGCTGACGGTGACGGATGCCGCCAGCGGCGGCGCCGACGGTTATTATGAAGGCCGCGACCAGCTGCTGGATATCGATCTGGTTGTGTTTGCCGACCGGACGGTGGCCTTTGACGACCTGATCTAGACGCCCGAGGGCACACACCGCTCAGGCCCCCGGACCCCAGGGACCCGGGGGCCTGAGCGGTGCCGCCTTCTTTGCGAGGCTTCCGCTGTCCCGGGCTGCTTTGCGGCCTCCGGGGGCCTGACGCTGCGGAAACGCACGGATTGTGATCTTGTTCACAGGAAAACCCGGATTAGTGCCCTATATGCGGCAAATTCCCGGCGGCCGCCCTTGGCACGGGGAAACTGGCCGCTAACACTGCCCGGCGGTGCGGCCTGCAGCGCGGCCCCCCTTGCGGGGGCTGCAGCGCCGGGCAGCAGGCTATCGAGCGGGATGGCGGGAATCCGTCCGGAAGGAGTGACATTGATGCGCTGGAACAGAACTCTTGCCCTGGTCTGGGGGCTGTGCGCCCTGCCGCTGGCCGCCGCCGCCGGGGAGGTGCTGAAACCCGTCAAGCTGCTGCAGACGTCGTCGCAGACGCTGCTGCTGAAGCGGCAGTTCTTCGGCCAGGTCGCGGCCAAGCAGACCGTTGACCTGGCGTTCCAGGTCGGCGGCCAGATCCTGAAATTCCCGGTCACCGAAGGCGGCACCGTTGCCAAGGGCGGGCTGATTGCCGAACTGGACCTGGAGCGGTTCGAGCTGCAGCTGGAGCAGGCCCGGCTGCGCAAGGCACAGGCCGACCGCACGGTGGTGCGGCTGGAAAAGCTGAGCGGCACCGTCAGCCAGGTGTCGATCGATGATGCCGAAACCGAGGCCGGGCTGGCCCGGGTCGCCCTGCGCGATGCCGAGTACGAGCTGGAGCACGCGACGCTGGCGGCGCCGTTCGAGGCGCTGGTGTCCAGCCGCGAGGTGGAGCAGTTCACCACGGTCAGCGCCGGCACGCCGATCGTGCGGCTGCACGACATGTCCGAGCTGCATATCGAGGTCGATGTGCCGGAGGTTCTGTTCCAGCAGGCGGATCGGAGCGACGCGCTGACAATTGCCGCAATCTTTCCCGGGCTGGATACCGAATATCCGATGGAAGTCCTGGAGTTCGATGCCGAGGCCAGCAGCGTGGGGCAGACCTACCGGGTGACCTTCCGGCTGTCGCCGCCCCGGGACCGGCAGATCCTGCCGGGCGCCTCGGCCACGGTGAATGTCAGCGTCGACACCGGCGATGCCGCGATCCGGGTGCCCGGCACCGCGCTGGCCGCGTCGCCCGACGGCCGGACCGGGGTGATGGTGTTTGCGCCTGCCGGAGCCGATGAGGGCACCGTCACCTGGACCGAAGTCAAGGCCGAGGCCACCCAGAACGGCGATTTCCGGATTGCCGGCGGCCTCAGCGGCGGCGAGGAGATCGTGCTGACCGGCGGCGCCGCGCTGAAGGACGGCCAGCAGGTCCGCCGCTTCACCGGTTTCGGCAACTGAGGACGGGCGGATGGACATTGCACGCGGGTCGATCAACCGGCCGCTTTACACCTGGCTCATCATGCTGGCCGCCCTGTTCGGCGGCATCTGGGGCTTTTTGAACCTGGGCCGCCTGGAAGATCCGGCCTTCACCATCAAATCCGCGGTCATCGCGACCCAGTACCCCGGCGCCAGCAGCGCCCAGGTGGCGCTGGAAGTGTCCGAGCCGCTGGAGTCCGCAATCCAGAAGATGGGCGAGGTGAAGCTGATCACCTCGGTCAACCGCCCCGGCCAGTCGCTGATCGAGGTGGAGATGCAGGACATCTATGACGGCAGCGAACTGCCCGGGATCTGGACCAAGCTGCGCGCGGAAATCCGCGATGCCGCCCGGTCCCTGCCCGACGGGGTCAGCGAGCCTTATGTGAATGACGGCTTCGGCGATGTGTTCGGCCTGTTCTATGCGGTGACTGCCGAAGGTTTCAGCGATGCCGAGAAACACGAGCTGGCGACCTTCCTGCGGCGCGAGCTGCTGACGGTGGACGGGGTGGCCGATGTGGAGATTGCCGCGCTGCCGGACGAGGCGGTGTTTGTCGAGCCGAAGATGGCGGTTGCGGTCAATCAGAACATACCGATCGAAGCAATCAGCAACGCTCTGGCCACGGCGAACTCGGTCCGCCCGGCGGGCAGCCTGGATGCGGGCCCCGCCGAGACCCGGCTGCGCCCGCCGGAAGGGTCGGACTCGGTGAGCGAGATTGCGGGCCTTACCATCGGCTCGCAGGGCGAGGTGGTCAATGTGATCGACATGGCCGACGTCCACCGCGGCCGGATCAGCGATCCGGACCTGCTGATCCGTTTTGACGGGGTCGAGGCCTTTACCCTGGGCATTGCCGGGCTGGCCACCGAGAACATCGTCGAAGTGGGCAAGAACGTCGACGCCAAGCTGGCGGCGCTGGACAGCCGGATCCCCTATGGGGTGGCGCTGAAGCCGATCTATCAGCAGCATGTGGTGGTGGAGCAGGCCTCCAACGATTTCCTGGTCAACCTGGCGATGTCGGTCAGCATCGTGGTGGTGGTGCTGGCGCTGTTCATGGGCTGGCGCGCTGCCATTGTGGTCGGCTCCACCCTGCTGCTGACGGTGGTCGGCACGCTGTTCTTCATGAACCTGTTCTCGATCGAGATGGAGCGGATTTCGCTGGGCGCGCTGATCATCGCGATGGGGATGCTGGTGGACAATGCCATCGTCGTCGCCGAGGGGATGCAGATCGCCATGCTGCGCGGCAAGACCTCGCGCGAGGCGGCGCATGATGCGGCCTCGAAGACCCAGATCCCGCTGCTGGGCGCCACGGTGATCGGCATCATGGCCTTTGCCGGCATCGGCCTCAGCCCCGATTCCGCGGGCGAGTTCCTGTTCTCGCTGTTTGCGGTGATCGCGATCTCGCTGCTGCTGAGCTGGCTGCTGGCGCTGACCGCAACGCCGCTGCTGGGGCATTACTTCTTCAAGCAGGGCAAGGCAGGCGGCAGCGAGGCCTATGGCGGCCTGCTGTTCCGCACCTATGGCACCATCCTGGGATGGGCGCTGAAGCTGCGCTGGCTGGTGGTGGCCGGGCTGGCGGCCATCACCGTGGTCTGCTTCATCGGCTTCGGGCAGGTGAAGCAGCAGTTCTTCCCGAATTCCAACACGCCGCTGTTCTTTGTCCACTACAAGCTGCCACAGGGCACCGCGATCCAGACCACCTCCGCGCATCTGAAGGTGTTCGAGGACTGGCTGGCCGCGCGTGAGGACGTGGTCTCGGTTGCCTCCTTCGCCGGCCAGGGCGCCACCCGGTTCATGCTGACCTACTCGGCCGAGAAGCCGAACCCCAGCTACGGGCATCTGATCATCCGCACCGAAACCCTGGATGCGATCCCGCCGCTGCAGGCGGATCTGGAGGCCTTCGGCCAGGCGCAGTTTCCCGAGGGCGAGTTCCGCACCAAGCGGCTGGTGTTCGGACCCGGCGGCGGCGACCCGATCCAGGTGCGCTTCTCGGGCCCCGACCCGCGCGTCCTGCGCCGGCTGGGCGAGGACGCGATCCGGCGGCTGGAAGCGGCCTCGCCCGACATCCTGACCGCCCGCCACGACTGGCGCGAGCAGGAAGCGGTGCTGAAACCGGTCTATGCCACCGACCGGGCGCAAACCGCGGGCGTGACGCGGGAGAACATCGCCGATGCGCTGCAGTTCTCCACCGACGGCCTGCAGATGGGCGTGTTCCGGGAGCGCGACCGGCAGATCCCGATCATCGTGCGCCGGGCGCCGCAGGAGCCCTACAACTTTTACGACCAGGTGGTGTTCTCCGGCGCGTCGGGCAAATTCGTGCCGCTGGAGCAGATGGTCGACGGCGTTGACGTGGTGGTCGAGAACACCCTGGTGCACCGGCGCGACCGGGTGCCGACGCTGACCGTCGGCGCCGACATCCCGCCGGAGATGACCGCCGCCTCCGTCTTTGCCGAGGTGCGAGAGACCATCGAGGCGATGGAGATCCCGCCCGGCTACATGATGGAATGGGGCGGCGAGCATGAGGATTCCGGCGATGCCAACGAGTCCCTGGGCAGGCAGCTGCCGGTCACCCTGCTGATCATGGTGCTGATCTCGGTGCTGCTGTTCAACGCGCTGCGCCAGCCGGTGATCATCTGGCTCTTGGTGCCGATGTCGGTCAATGGCGTGGTGATCGGGCTTCTGGGCACCGGCCTGCCCTTTACCTTCACGGCGCTATTGGGGCTGCTGAGCCTGTCGGGGATGCTGATCAAGAACGGCATCGTGCTGGTCGAGGAGATCGATCTGGTGCGCGGGGCCGGCAGGCCGCTGCGCGAGGCGATCGTCGAAGCCTCGGTCTCGCGTCTGCGCCCTGTCATGCTGGCGGCGGTGACCACGATCCTCGGCATGGCGCCATTGCTGACCGATGCCTTCTTTGTGTCGATGGCGGTCACCATCATGGGCGGGCTGGCCTTTGCCACGGTGCTGACGCTGGTGGCGGCGCCGGTTTTCTACCTGATCTTCTTCCGCCGGGCGGAGACCCGGGAACTGGCCGCGGCCTGACCTGGCCCCTGCCCGGCCTGCCAAAGCCCCGGCGGTTCCGCCGGGGCTTTGCCTTGCCTGCCGCTGCGCTGCGGCTGCCCCTTGCGCCGCAGGAAGACCCGCGCTGCCCGGTCTGCGCGCGCTATCCCGGCTGCCGGAAGTCACCGGAATCCAGCACCGGGGCCGCATCCAGGTCCTCGGCGTCCAGCATGGCGGCGACACGTTCCAGCGAGGCCACAAGCAGCGCCTGCTCCCAGTCCTCCAATGCCTGGAACTTGCGCACGTAGCGCTGCTGCAGCGGGTCCGGCGCGCCTTCGATTGTGCTGCGGCCCAGCCCGGTGACCACGATATTGGTCTGCCGCCGGTCGGTCTGCGATTTCTCCCGCACGGCCATGCCGCGGTTCACCAGCTTGTCCACCAGCGCCGTCACCGTCGCCTGCGAGACCCGCATCCGCTGCGAGATTTCCTTGGCCGTGGTCTGGCCGTTTTCAGCAACCACCTGCAGCACCCGGAACTGCACGGCGGTCAGGCCCGCGGATTGCGCCAGCTGGCGTCCGAACATTTCCGTGGCGCGCAGGATCTTGCGCAGGGCGATGAGGCTGCTGTCGATGCGGTCCATGAATGCTCCCAACGGCTAAGGCTGGCGGAGTCTGACAGGGGTTGTGTCAGGTTTCAATCAGTCGAATGAAATAAAATTATTTTGCCTTGCAAAAGTAATGTTTCGTCTCGGCTTCAGAAAATGTGGCGGTAAATCAGCGCTCTATGTGAAAAATGCGACATTTTGCTTCGCCTGTTGAAGTGAATCGGCCCCGGTGTTACTTAGTCATCCAAAGTAAATTGGAGGTACTCGGCAGATGCGGCATGCGCTTGAGCTTTTCGAACAACCCTTCCCGGAGCTTCGCAAACCCGAAGCCAAGGATGGCGCAGAGATCTGGGAGCTGGTGCGGAGCTGCGCGCCGCTCGACGAGAATTCGATGTATTGCAACATGATCCAGTGCGATCATTTCCGCGATACCTGCGTGCTGGCGGAACTGGACGGCAAGACGGCCGGCTGGGTGTCCGGCTATATGCTGCCCTATGACCCTGAAACGCTGTTCGTGTGGCAGGTGGCCGTCTCGGAGGACGCCCGCGGCACCGGGCTTGGCTCGCTGATGCTGCGCGAACTGATCCGGCGCGATGCCTGTGACGGCGTCAGGCGCCTGCAGACCACCATCACCAGCGGCAACGAGGCCTCCTGGTCGTTGTTCCGCCGGTTCGCCAGCTGGCAGCGCACCAAGCTGGAGGTGCAAGCCTATTACACCCAGGCGCTGCATTTCCGCGGGCATCACGAGACCGAGAACCTGGTCTCGATCAAGCTGCTGGAAGAGGCCAAGCGCGCCGCGTGACCCCCATGTGGCGCCCGCCTCTGCTGAGCAGTCTTCTTCTTCCCCCAATCAAAGGTATCTTTATGCCCTCTGACACGTCAGAACCCAGTCCTGTTGCGATTTTCAAGCGCCGGGAGTCCGAAGTGCGCAGCTATTGCCGCAGCTTCAACGCCGTTTTCAAATCCGCCGCCGGCGCCCAGCTGTGCGACGAGGACGGGAACAGCTACATCGATTTTCTGTCCGGTTGCTCATCGCTCAACTACGGGCACAACGATCCGGACATGAAGGCAGCGCTGATTGCGCATATTGCCGGCGACGGGCTGGCGCACGGGCTGGACCTGCACACCGGCGCCAAGGCGGGCTTCCTGGAGGCGTTCGAGCGCCACATCCTGAAGCCGCGCAGCATGGACCACCGGGTGATGTTCACCGGCCCGACCGGCGCCAATGCGGTTGAGGCGGCGCTGAAGCTGGCCCGCAAGGTGACCGGGCGGACCAATGTGATCGCCTTCACCAACGGTTTTCACGGCATGACCCTCGGCGCGCTGTCCGCAACCGGCAACGGCTACCACCGCGGCGCCGCAGGGGTGACGCTGAACGGCGTGACCCGGATGCCGTTCGACGGCTACTTCGGCGACGGCACGGATACCGCGGAGTACCTGGCGGCCATGCTGGCCGACAAGTCCGGCGGCATCGACGCGCCGGCGGCCATCCTGCTGGAAACCGTTCAGGGCGAGGGCGGGCTGAATGCCGCGCGGCCGGAATGGGTCCGGCGCATTGCGGAGCTGGCCAAGGCGCATGGCGCGCTGCTGATCATCGACGACATTCAGGCCGGCTGCGGCCGCTGCGGCACCTTCTTCTCCTTCGAGGAGATGGGCGTGGTGCCGGATATCGTGACCATGGCCAAGTCGGTTTCCGGTTTTGGCCTGCCGATGGCGCTGATGCTGGTGCGGGAACGGCACGACGTGTTCGGCCCGGCCGAACACAACGGCACCTTCCGCGGCAACACCCATGCGTTTGTGACCGCCCGCGTGGCGATCGAAAAATTCTGGGCGGACGATGCGTTCCAGAAGGCGCTTGCGGTGAAGGCCGATGTCCTGTCGGCGGCGCTGGCGGATGTGGCGGCCCTGATCCCGGGCGCCCGCCTGAAGGGCCGGGGGCTGATGCAGGGGGTCGATGTGGGCTCGGGCGAGCTGGCATCGCAAATCTGCGGCCGCGCCGTGGACCAGGGGCTGATCATTGAAACGTCAGGGTCCGAGGACCAGGTCGTCAAGGTGCTGGCGCCGCTGACCACGCCGGAAGAGATTTTCAACAAGGGGCTATCCATCCTGACCGACTCGGCGCGCCGCGCCATGGACGCCACCAGACAAGCCGCGGAGTAAGCCATGATTGTCAGAGATTTCAACAAGATCATCGAAACCGAACGCAACCGGGTTGTTTCGGATGCGAAATGGACCTCGGTGCGGATGCTGCTGGCCGAGGACGGGATGGGGTTTTCCTTCCACATCACCTTCCTGGAAGCGGGATCCGAGCACGAGTTCGAGTACAAGAACCATTTCGAAAGCGTCTACTGCGTCCAGGGCACCGGTTCGATCACCGATCTGGCCACCGGGCAGACCCATGTGATCGCGCCCGGCGTGATGTATGCGCTCGACAAGCATGACCGCCACATCCTGCGTGCCGAGGAGGAACTGATCATGGCCTGCGTCTTCAATCCGCCGGTGACCGGCCACGAGGTGCATCAGGACGACGGCTCCTATGCGCTGGCAGACGCCTGAACAAAGGGATCCGGGCCTGGTCCGGAGGGAAACACGTGACACATCAGAAGCATACTGTTGAGAAAATCGGCGGTACATCGATGAGCCGCCTGCGCGAGCTGCGCGATACCCTGCTGATCGGCGGCCGCCAGGACGCGGCGCTCTACCACCGCATTTTTGTTGTTTCCGCCTTTGGCGGCATCACCAATCTGCTGCTGGAGCACAAGAAATCCGGGCAGCCCGGGGTTTATGCCCTGTTCGCCAATGACGACAACGATCACGGCTGGCTGGACGCGCTGAGCATGGTCGCGGCCGGCATGGCGGATGTTCACAACGGGGTGCTCGGCAATGCTGCCGACCGGCTGATGGCGGATGAATTCGTCCGCGAAAGGATCGAGGGCGCACGGTCCTGCCTGTTTGATCTGCAGCGCCTGTGCTCCTACGGCCATTTCCGCCTGTCCGACCATATGGGCGTGACCCGGGAGCTGCTGTCGGGCCTGGGCGAGGCCCATTCGGCCTTTGTCGCGACGCTTCTGCTTCAGCGCGCCGGGGTCAATGCGCGGTTCGTTGATCTCAGCGGCTGGCGGGACGATCGGGAGTGCACGCTGCAAGAGCGCATTGCCCGCGGGCTGGACAGTGTCGATCTGGCCACCGAGCTGCCGATCGTGACCGGCTATGCGCAATGCAGCGAAGGGCTGATGCAGGAGTACGACCGGGGGTATTCCGAGGTCACATTCTCCAAGATCGCCGCCTACACCGGCGCGGCAGAGGCGATCATTCACAAGGAATTCCACCTGTCGTCGGCGGACCCGGCGCTGGTCGGCGGGGCCCACGTCAGGAAGCTGGGGCACACAAATTACGATGTGGCCGACCAGCTGTCCAACATGGGAATGGAGGCAATCCATCCGAACGCGGCCAAGACCTTGCGCCAGGCCGATATTCCGCTGCGGGTGACCAACGCCTTCGAGCCGGACGACCCGGGCACGCTGATCGATGACCAGCCGGCCGCTGTTCCCGCCGTTGAAATCGTGACCAGCCTCGACGTTGTTGCCCTGGAGCTGTTCGAACAGGATATGGTCGGCGTGAAGGGCTATGATGCCACCACGCTTGAGGTGCTGCGCAGGCACAATGTCCGCATCGTGTCCAAAAGCTCGAACGCCAATACCATAACCCACTACCTCGAAACCTCGCTGAAAACGGCCCGCCGGGTGGTGAATGAGCTGGAGCAGGCCTATCCGTCCGCGCAGGTCAGCGTGCGGGCGCTTGCCATCGTCTCGGCGATCGGGCGCGATCTGACCGGGCTTCAGGCGCTCGGCCGCGGGCTGTCGGCATTTGACCAGGCGGGGATTGACGTCATTGCCGCCCATCAGACGCCGCGCAATGTTGATATCCAGTTTGCGGTGCCCAGAAAGTCGGCTGAAGCTGCGGTCGCCGTTTTGCACGGTGCCCTGCTTGAGGACCACGGCCAGGCCAGCGAAGCCAAGGCGGCGTGAGTCGGTCCTGCGCGCGCCTTGGGCTGATGCCGCAAGCAGCGGTCCGGCCCGCCCGGCGGCGGTCCTTCGGCGCGGCCGGGGCCATTGGCCGGGCGGCGGCGCAGATGCTGAGGGCCGGCAATGTGGTATCCTGATCCTGCAACGCTGCAGCCGCCGCTGCACAGCAGCCTTGCTGCCGCGATCGAACAGGCGATCCTGCAGCAGAAGCTTCCGGCGGGGGCGCGGCTGCCGCCGCATCGCAAGATGGCGGACCGGCTCGGGCTGAGTGTTCACACGGTGAGCAAAGCCTATGAAAGCCTGCGGAAGCAGAACCTGATTGACGGGCAGGTCGGCCGCGGCAGCTATGTCCGCCGTCCGGACGCCCCCGGCCGCCCGGCGGTTCAGCTGAAGCCCGCAAGCGCGGCAGGGTTCGATTTCTCGATTTCCCGGCCGGTGCATGGCCGGGAGCATGCAGAGCGGCTTCAAAAGGCCCTGCAGGATCTTGCCGTGCATCCGGAGTCCTCTGCCTTCCTGTCCGGCCGGGCCGCCGCCGTGCATGACGTGCATCGCGCCGCCGGGGCGCAGTGGCTGGCCCGCTGCGGTCTTGCGGCCGCCCCCGAACAGATCGTCATGACCAACGGTGCCAGCCACGCGATGTGCGCTGCGCTGTCCGCTTTGACCCGCCCGGGAGACACGGTGCTATCCGGCAGTATCACCCATCACCTGATTGTGTCCGGATGCTCTTACCTGGGGCTGGCTCTTGCCGGCCTGGAGATGGATGCGGACGGCATTCTGCCGGATGCGCTGGAGAGGGCCTGCCGGGACTCTGATCCCAAGGCGCTGCTGCTGCTGCCCTCCCTGGCGGGTCCTGTCCCGGTGATGATGCCGGAAGAGCGGCGCCGGGAGCTGGCCGGGATTGCGCGGCGGCATGAGCTGTTCATCATTGAAAACGATGCATGCGGCCCGGTGGCGGAAGACCGCCCGCTGCCGGTGTCCGCCCTGGCTGCGGACCGGTCGGTCTATCTGACCACTCTCGCCAAATGCACGGTGCCGGGGCTGCAGGCCGGCTACATGGCTGCACCGGGCCACCTGCTGCCGGCTTTGGCAAGCCGGGTGCTGGGGTTCGGCGCGACGGCTGCGCCCCTGATATGCGACTTGGCCAGCCGTTGGGTGGCGGACGGCACCGCGCTGGAGCTGGCAGCCTGGCAGCGGGATGCGCTGAGAGCGCGGCACCGTATCGCCTGCACGGCCTTGCGCGGAACCCCGTGGACGGGCCACCCGTCCGCATTGCACCTTTGGCTGCCGCTGCCCGAAGGATGGCAGGCCGGCAGCTTTTTCCAGTATGCGCGCCAGCTGAAGATAACCGTTGCCCCCGATACGCCGTTTCTCGCGCCCCGGACGCGCCCGCCGGGCGGCGTCCGGATATCACTGGGGGCGATCCCGGATGAAACCCGTTTGCGCAAAGGGCTGGAGCTGGTTTCAGCCATGCTGACGCAAACCCCGGAAAGCCTGCCCCACGTGTCCTGCTAGGCTGCGGCGCCGCGGCAGGTCGGCGGGCGGTCACTGCGCCAGGGTCTCTGCCCAGCCGATGACCGCCCTGATTTCGTCTATCAGGCAGGCCTGGAATTCCCGGTCGATCATCGACGCCCGGCTGCCGTGCGGTTCGAACACCGCAAAACGGTAGGCGGGCAGGTCCGGCAGGCTGCGCGGCCGGCCGCCGTGGTGCCGCTGCCAGTAATGCGCGGTGAAGGCGTCGACGATGGCCAGGCCGCCGCAATGCTGCGACAGGGTGAGGGCAGCCAGCGAGGTCTCCGCCGTCACCGGCGCGCCTGCGTTGCGGCCTATGTTGCGCAGCGCCAGCTCATCCGCGACCTGGCCCAGCAGCCCGATCACCGTCTCATGGCGCAGGCGCCGCAGCGGCAGCGGTCCCGGCTCCGCGGCCAGGCTGTGGCCCTCGGGCGCAAACACCATATGCGGCACCGCGCCTTCATACAGCAGCCGCATCCCCGACGGCATGTGCAGAACATTGGCAAACCCGGTTTTCAGGGTGCCCGACCGGGCGAAGTCCAGCACCCATTTGGAGGATTTCACCTGCCAGGACACTTTGATCTGTTTTTCCCGCACCCCCAGCCGCTGCAGCGCCTGCGGCACAATTTCCAGCGAAGCAGCGGTGATGGTGGCAACCGACAGCGTGCCGCGCTCCCGGCGGGCAATCTGCGCGGCCGCTTCTTCCAGGTTCGACAGCACCAGATAGTTCCGTTCCACCTCCTCCAGAAACGCTTCCGCTTCCGGCGTCGGCAGCACGCCCTTGCTCTTGCGCTGAAACAGCGGCACCCCGAACTGCCGCTCCAGATCGCCGAGAATCCGGCTGACGCTCGGCTGTGACAGATTCATCCGCCGCCCCGCAGCGGAGACAGAGCCGGTGGACATCACCGCGCGGAACACGTCGAGCTGTTTCTGAGTGAACATGATATTCATTTTACGGATATCATGGAGAAAACAAAGTATTTTTCCAGATTACAGGCAGCCGCTACGGTTTACCCGCCGCAAACCGCAGGGGACCCCATGCCGCCCAATGTCATTCTGATCATGACCGACCAGCAGCGCGCCGACAGCCTTGGCTGCACTGGCAACCCGGTGGTCCAGAGCCCGCAGCTCGACGCTCTTGCCGCCCGCGGCGCAGTGTTCCGCAATCATTTCACCCCGCATCAGATCTGCTCGCCCAGCCGCTCCACACTGTTCTCCGGCCTCTATGCCCGCCACCACGGGCTGACCCGCAACGGGGTTGCCCTGCCCGAGGAGCTGCCGCTGATCACCCACGACCTGAAGACGGCCGGCTACCGCACCCATGGCGCGGGCAAGTTCCATTTCCAGCCCATCCTGGCGGGGCCCGAGCACGCAATGCCGGACAGCAACGCGTTCTGGGACCTGCCGCAAAGCGAAGGGTGGACCGGGCCGTTTTACGGCTTTGACACCGTGGATATCCTGATCGGCGAGTCGGTGAGCGCCACCGAAGGCGGCCATTACGCCAACTGGCTCCGGGACACTGCGCCGGGCGCGGCAGCGCTGTACCTGCCGGAACACGCGCTGGAGCCGGGGCCGGCGGATCTGGACGAGGTCTGGAAATCCGCGATCCCGGCAGACCTGCACTACAACACTTGGATCACCGGCCGTGCCTGCCGCTTCCTGCAGGAGCAGGACGGCAAACAGCCCTTCTTTCTGTTTGTCTCCTACCCCGATCCGCATCACCCGTTTTCGCCGCCCGCCCCCTGGTGCGACATGTACGATCCGCAGCAGGTGCCCGCCCCCGCGCTGGCGGCGGATGAGCTGGCGGCGATGCCCTCCTACATCCTGGACGGCGACCGCGAGGAGGCCGCCGGCAGCTATGTGGATTTCCTGCGCAACCCCGGCCCGCCGCGCGAGCAGGGCTTCATGCAAACCACCCGGAGGTTTTCCGAAGCCTCGCTGCGGCAGGCCATTGCCCACACCTATGGCATGGTGTCGATGATCGATGATTGCATCGGCCGCCTGCTGGCGCAGCTGCAGGCGCAGGGCCTGGCACAGGACACGCTGATCCTCTTCACCTCGGACCATGGCGAGCTGCTGGGCGATCACGGGCTGATCCGCAAGGGACCCAGCCCCTACCGCCCGCTGCTGCATGTGCCGCTGGTCATGGCCGGCCCCGGCGTGGCGCCGGGGCCGCGCCGCGGCCTCACCAGCCACCTGGACCTGCGCGCCACCCTGCTGGAGCACCTGGGCCTGGCGGCCCAGGACACCGACGGCGTGTCCTTCCAGGCCATGCTCGCCGCACCGGATGCCGAAGGCCGCGGCAAACTCTATGCCGAGTACCACCCGCGCACCCGCATGGATACCTACAACCAGACCCTGCTGACCGAGGACTGGCGGATCACGATCTATCCGGAGAACCCGGACTGGGGTGAAATGTTCCACCTCGCCAGCGATCCCGGCGAACACATCAACCTCTTCTTCAGCCCGGATCACGCAAACGAAAAACAGCGCCTTGCCGAGCAGATGACCTGCGAATTCCCGCCTGCCCCGCAGGCCGGCGGCCCATCGCTTGCGACATACTGATATGCGCAGCCCAGTCCACACCAGGGAGACCAGGATGACCCATCCCCAGCACCAGACCCCGCCACTCCACCCGGCAGCCCGGATGCATGCCCAGGAAGTCCGGAACGGCAGCCTCAGCCGCCGCGAGTTCCTGTCCCGCGCCACGGCACTTGGCGTCAGCACTGCCGCCGCCTACGGGCTGATCGGCGCCGCAGCCCCGGCCCGCGCCGGGACCTCCCCGCAGCAGGGCGGCACCCTGCGCATCCAGATGGATGTGAGAGGCCTGAAGGAGCCGCGCGTCTACGACTGGTCGCAGATCGGCAACATCACCCGCGGCACCTTTGAATACCTGGTGGAGTACAACAACGACGGGTCCTTCCGCGGCATGCTGCTGGAGAGCTGGGACGTGAACGGCAGCGCCACTGAATACATGCTCCGCATCCGTCCCGGCGTCACCTGGCACAATGGCGACCCCTTCACCGCCGCCGATGTTGCCCGCAATATCGAAGCCTGGTGCGACAAATCGGTCGAGGGCAACTCCATGGCCGGCCGCATGGCCTCGCTGGTGGACAAGGACACCGGCAAGGCCATTCCCGGCGCCATCACCGTGGTGGATGAGCTGACGGTCAGGCTCAGCCTGCCGAGGCCCGATATTTCGCTGATCCCGGCAATGGCCGACTACCCGGCGCAGATCATCCACGCGTCTTTTGACAGCGCGGACCTGCTGAACAATATCGGCACCGGGCCGTATGTGATCGCCGAGCATCAGGTCGGGGTGAACTGCGTTCTGGAGCGCAAGGCGGATTACACCTGGTGGGGCACCGAAGTCTACGGCGGCCCCTATCTGGACCGCATCGAATACCTCGACTTCGGCACCGATCCCTCCTCCTGGCTGGCGGCACTGGAGTCCGAGGAAGTCGACATGCTGCATGAATCCATCGGCGAATACATCACCATTCTCGATGATCTGGGGCTGGAGAAATCGGAGGTCATCACCGCCTCCACTCTGGTGGTCCGGCCCAACCAGAAGGCAGTGGTTGACGGGGTGACACCCTATGCCGACGTCCGCGTCCGCCGCGCCCTGGCGATGGCGGTGGACAACGCGGTCTGCCTGGAGCTGGGCTACAACAATCTCGGCGCCCCGGCTGAAAACCATCACGTCTCCCCGGTCCACCCGGCCTATGCCGAACTGCCGCCGCCGGTGTTCGATCCGGCCGGGGCCAAGGCGCTGATGGAGGAGGCCGGCATGGCGGATTTCGAACATGAGCTGATCTCGATCGACGACGACTGGCGGCGCAACACCTGCGACGCGGTGGCCGCCCAGCTGCGCGATGCGGGGATCAAGGTGAAGCGCACCGTGCTGCCCGGGTCGACCTTCTGGAACGACTGGACCAAATACCCGTTCTCCGCCACCAACTGGAACCACAGGGCGCTGGCGGTGCAGATCCTGAACGTCGCCTACCGGTCCGGCGAGGCCTGGAACGAATCCGGCTGGGAGAACCCCGAGTTCGACGCCCTGCTGGATGAGGCCCTGTCGATTGCCGATGCGGACAAGCGGCGTGCGGTGATGGCAAAGATCCAGAAGCTCATTCAGGACGAGGGCGTGGCCATCCAGCCGTACTGGCGGGCCCTGTACCGCCACCACCGCCCCGGCCTGTCCGGCTGCGGCCAGCACCTGACCTTTGATCACCACCACTACAAGATGGGCTGGCTGTAAGGCGGCTTGCGGGGCCGGCCGAAACACCGGGCGGCCCTGTGTCCGAACCCTGCCTGCCGCCAGTGCACGGGCCGTTCCGGCCGCTTTCGGGATTGCGGAACCGGAATGGTGGAAATCCTGCCCGCGGGACAGCGGCAATATGCGGCGCGTCCTTCTGCTTGACGCGGGCGGAGGCGCGGACCAACCTGTGGCACGGACCGCCCGCGGCAGAGCCGCTTTCACGGCACAGGAGACCCGCTTGATGACGACGTCCGCCGGAGCAAATCCCCTCTGCGGCCTGCTGGGCTGCGATTTCCCTGTCCTTCTGGCAGGCATGGGCGGGGTATCCCGCTGGGAACTGGCTGCTGCCGTCGCCAATGCCGGCGGCTTCGGCATGCTGGGCATGGTGCGCGAAAGCCCGGCGCTGATCACCGAAGAGGTCACCCGTCTGCGGGCCGTCACGGACCGGCCCTTCGCGGTGAATGTGATCCCTGCGGCAACCGAGCCCGGCCTGCTCGACGCGCAGATCGGCTGCTGCCTCGATCTCGGCGTTCCCGCCTTCACCTTCTTCTGGGATGTTGTGCCCGAGGCCGTGGCGCGGGTTAAAGCGGCGGGCCGCCTGGTTCTGCATCAGGTTGGCACCGTCGAGGCCGCCCGCGCCGCCGAAGCCGCCGGCGCCGATGTGATCATCGCCCAGGGGCTTGAGGCCGGCGGCCATGTCCACGGCCGCCAGCCGCTCCGCGGCCTGACGGAAGAGATCCTGAAAGCCGTGCAGGTTCCGGTCGCCGCTTCCGGCGGCCTCTCCAGCGGCGCGGATCTGGCCGCTTACCTGGCCATGGGGGCGGCCGGGATCCAGTGCGGCACCGCCTTTTTGGCCACCGATGAATCCTTTGCCCACCGCTACCATAAGGACCGCGTGGCCGCCGCCACCGGCGCCGACACCGTCCTCACCGATGTCTTCGTGCTGAACTGGCCCGCCGGCGCGGCGGTGCGGGTGCTGGAAAACAGTATCACCAAAGCGCTCGGCGGCGTCTATATGGGCCACGATCCGGACGCCCTCCCGCGTGAGGAAATCGCCTGGGACGGCAGCCAGCCGCGGCTGCGCTACAGCACCGATTCCCCGCTGCGCACCACCACCGGCGATCTTGAGGCAATGGCCCTGTTTGCAGGCCAGGGCGCGGGCGCCATCCGCCGCATCGTGCCGGCAGCCGAGCGCATCGCGGACATGGTCAGCGCAGCAGAGCAAATCCTCGGCCGGCCGCTGTCGCCCCGCAGAGGAGCCACCGCATGAGCAAGACCCCCAGCACCCCGCCCGGCGGCAAAGGCTACGCCTCCTCGCCCTGCATGGCGGAGGAAACCGGCCATTACGACCCTCAGGCTGCCGCCTCCCGGCACGCCGCGGACGTTGCCCGCTGGCGTAAGGCCGAACGCAGCCGGCTGCGGGCGGAACGGCTCGCCATGACGGTTGCCGAACGGCAGGCGGCAGGGGATGCGCTGTCCGGGCACCTGCGGCAGCTGCTCAAGTCCCGCTCCGGCGGCGCGGACGGGCAGGTCATCTCCTTCTACTGGCCGATCAAGGGCGAGCCCGACCTGCGCCCGCTGATGGCGGACCTGCACGCGGAGGGCGCCGTCATTGCCCTGCCCATTGTCGAGACCAAGGCGGCGCCGCTGGTGTTCCGGCTGTGGACACCGGAAACCCGGCTGGTGCGCGGCGACTGGAATATCCCGGTTCCGCCGCCCGATGCGCCGCAGCTGACCCCCGGCATCGTGCTTGCGCCGCTGGTGGGCTGGGCGCCCGGCGGCTACCGGCTGGGCTATGGCGGCGGCTATTTCGACCGCACCCTGGCGGCGCTGTCGCCGCGCCCCTTTGCCATCGGCATCGGGCTCGACAGCGCGCAGCTTCAGACAATCCATCCCCTGCCGCACGACATTCCGCTCGATGCCATCCTGACCGCAACCGGCGTGCAGTTCACCCGGGGCGCCTCCTGAGGCCGGATGCGTGCCCGGCGGGCCGGACCGGGCACCGTCACCGGACCTTCGCGCATGTTTCAGCCGGCGCCGCTTTCACGGAGGATCCACTCGATGAACAGCCTTGGCCTCGGACGTTTCAGCGCCTCTTCCGAATAGGTGAGGTAATAGCCGCCGGCCTCCAGGACGGTGTCGAAGGGCTGGACCAACCGCCCGCTCGCGAACTCGTCGGTCAGCAGCTCGAGCGAGCCGAGATCAATCCCCTGCCCGTTCATCGCCGCCTGAACGCGGAAGTTGCCGTCATCGATCGCAACACCTTCGGCGGGAGTGAGGCCGGGGCATCCTGCCGCCTCAAACCATTTGGACCAGGTTTTCCCGTTCCGCTCGTACAGAACGGTGTGGTTGCGGATGTCCGACGGCTGCCGCAGCGGGTTGGGCCCGTCCATCAGTTCCGGCGCGCAGATCGGTGAAAAGCGTGTCGGCAGCAGCAGATGGCTGATGCGATCAGGCGGTTCGGTGAGGTGCCATTCGAGCGAGGCATCTGTGTCGGATGCTGCGAAATCGGCGGATTTCGTGGACTGGTGGTAGACCAGCTTGATCGCAGGAAAGGCATGGGAAAAACCGCTGAGGCGCGGCGAAAGCCATTTGAGGGCAAAGCGAGGCGTCACGTCAACACGCACGCTGCCGCTGGACTTCAGCGCGTCGATCTCTTCGAGCCCCCTGGAGAAGTGCGTGAAACCTTTCTCAACTTCATGGAACAGGACCCAGCCGACCTCGGTAAGCGCAAGCTGCCGGTGTTTTCTGACAAACAGCTGGACCTTGAGGCGCTGCTCCAGCTGCCGGATCTGGTGGCTGATGGCAGATTGCGAGACGCCGAGGTCCTCGGCGGCTTTGGTGAAGCTCATCTGCCTTGCGGCAGAATGGAACGCGCTCAGCCCGTGGAGCAACGGGTGCGGGTTGGTCATTGGCCGGTTCTCTAAGATGAATGTGATTCATGCATGTGCGAATTCTTTGTATTTGTCAACGTACTAGAGTCTATCTACCCTCAAATGCAGACAGCTGACCTGGCAATCTGAAGGCCAGTGGAAGCGGCAGGGGAACCTGCGTTCACGGACTCGACCGGGGCACTGGCCGATGACCAAATTCACACAGCGGAGGAGATCGGGATGCTGGAACGTGATGGGCGGGAAAGTTGGCATGCGCAGGTCACCGGAAAGATGAACCGGCGGACATTTGTCGCAGGTGCATCGGCACTTGGCCTTGCCATGGGTCCGCTGGCGGCGGGCAGCAGAGCATACGCGGGAACGCCGAAAAGCGGCGGCCGGCTGCGGGTGGGCGTTACTGGTGCGCACACCACCGATACGCTCGATCCGGCCACATTCGAGGACGCGTTCACCCAGCTTGCAGGGCTTGGCTGCATTTACAATTGCCTGACTGAGATCGACGGTAGCGGCAGCCTCGTCCCGGAACTCGCGGAGAGCTGGGAAAGCGCGGGGGATGCCAGGACCTGGGTCTTCCGGCTGCGTCAGGATGTCGAGTTCCACAACGGCAAGACGCTTGATGCCAATGACGTGATCGCGTCGATCAACCATCACCGCGCTGATGACTCGAAATCCGCCGCCCGGCCGCTGGTTGCGCCAATCAAGACCATCAGCGCCGACGGCAATCACACTGTCGTCTTCGAATTATCGGAAGGCAGTGCGGATTTTCCCTACCTGCTGTCCGATTATCACCTGGCAATCCTGCCGGCCGATGGCGACCGGCTGGCTGACCCGCGCGCAGGGATCGGAACCGGTGGATACAGGGTTGCCGAGTTCGAGCCGGGCATCAGGATGCTGACGGCGCGAAATCCGAACTATTGGAAGGCAGGCCGGGCGCATTTCGACGAGGTCGAGATCATCGGCATCAATGACACCACCGCCCGCACCAACGCTCTTATCACCGAGGCGGTCGATCTGATCAACCGGTGTGATCTGAAGACGCTCAACCTGCTTGAGCGCAGGGAGGGCGTCGCGATCAAGGAGGCCACCGGCACCAGGCACTTCTATTATCCGCTGCTGACGCAAACCGATCCCTTCACCAGCAATCACATCCGCATGGCGCTGAAGCTTGCGGTCGACCGCGAGGCCATGCTGAAGCTGCTGCTGCGGGGCCATGGCGCCATTGGCAACGACCATCCGATCGGTGCTGCGAACCGGTTCTACGCCGCGGATATTCCCCAGCGGCTGTACGATCCCGAGAAGGCGAAGTGGCATTTGAAGCAGGCGGGGATGGATCGCCTGAAGGTCCAGCTTCACGCAGGCGAGATTTTCGACGGGGCCGTGGACTCCGCAACCCTGTTCAGCGAACACGCCTCGAAGGCCGGGATCGATATCGATGTCGCCCGCGTGCCGACCGACGGCTACTGGTCCAATATCTGGCTCAGGAAACCCTTCATCGCCTCGTATTCGAGCGGCCGCGCGACGGCCGACTGGATGTTCTCCACGTCGCTTGCAGGCGGGGCGCCATGGAATGACACGCAGTGGAACCACGAGCGCTTCAATGCCCTGCTTCAGGAGGCAAGGGTCGAGCTCGACGAGGCAAGGCGGCGCGAACTGTACCGGGAAATGCAGCTTATTGTCCGCGATGAAGGCGGCTATGTCGTTCCGGTTTTTGCCAACTACGTCTTTGCGTCGTCGGAGAAGCTGCAACACGAAGAGACCCTTGCAGCCAACTGGGATCTCGATGGCTTCAAGGCGCCGGAACGGTGGTGGTTTGGCTAGAATGACGGCGCATCCACGCCTCTTCTGACCGGAAACAAGCACAGTAACCACATTGATCAGGGCACGGCCATGCAGGCGTGCCAACCGGGAGAAATTGCATGCAGGACAAGGGGCCGAACTTTCTGATCTTGATGGCGGATTTCATGGGGGCGCTATCGCTGCCCGCCTACGGCAACCGGATTGCCAAGACGCCGCATCTCGACCGTTTGGGCGAGGAGGGCGTGGTCTTCGAGAATGCGTATTGCAACTTTCCGCTCTGCGCACCCTCGCGGGCGTCGCTGATGTCAGGCGTGCTGCCCTCAGAGATCGGCGTCTTTGACAACGGCGCCGAGTTTGCCGCCAGCGTCCCGACATTTGCACATTATTTGCGCCGTCTCGGCTATCGCTGCGAACTGTCGGGGAAGATGCATTTTGTCGGGCCGGACCAGTTGCATGGGTTCGACGAACGGCTGACCTGCGATCTGGTCCCGGCCGATTTCGGCTGGATGCCGCCCTGGCGGGAAAGCGACCTTGTGGAATGGCCGAGTCTTGAACCGATACGCGAGGCCGGTGTGGTGACACGCACGCTGGGCATAGACTTTGACGAGGAAGTGACCCAGCGCGCAGTGCGGCGGATCTATGATTTCGCGCGGGATCCGGACCAGCAGCCGTTTCTGCTCACCGTTTCCTATATCGAGCCGCACGAGCCCTACCGGACCACGCAGGAGCGCTGGGACCGCTACAGGGACGACGAGATCCCGCTGCCGTCGGTGCTGCTCCCGGACGAAAGCCAGTGGGATGCCCACAGCCGCCGGCTGTATGACGCCATGGGGCTCAAGGCGGACTCATTGACCGAGGCGCAGATCATCCGCGCCCGGCACGGCTATTACTCCATGCTGAGCTTCGTGGACGACAAGATCGGCGAGGTACTGTCGGCGCTTGAGGCGGCTGGGCTTGCCGACGACACGGTTGTCATCGTCACCGCGGATCACGGCTCGATGATGGGCGAGCGCGGGCTGTGGGGCATTCTGAACTTCTTTGAATGGTCGATGCGGGTTCCCTTCATCATGCACGCACAGGAACGGTTTGCGCCGCGCCGGGTCGATGCCAATGTCTCGCTGGTCGATCTTCTTCCGACGCTGCTTGACCTTGCGTCGGACGGGCAGCCGCCTGAGCTGGCAACCCCGGTTGACGGCAAGAGCCTGGTGCCGCTTGCCGATGGGACCGAGACGGACCGCGGGGACGCGGTTTATGCCGAGCTCTCCGCCGAGGGCAGCAGATCGCCCTGCGCCATGATAAAGCGCGGCACCCACAAGTTCATTCACAGCCTGTCCGATCCGCCCCTTCTGTTCGACCTGGCCAGCGATCCCGAGGAACTGGTCAATCTCGCCACGGACCTGGAATACGCGAGCTTGCTTCGCGCCTTTGAGGAGGAAGCCGCGCGGAAATGGGACATGGCGCACTGGCAGAAGGAGGTCGAGAAGAGCCGCAAGCAGCGGATTCTCGTTTACGAAACCTATGAGCAGGGCAATGCGCCGGTCTGGGATTACGCCATCAACAACGATCCCTGGCGCTTCTACCAGCGCAGCTTCAAGGAACCCTGGCAGCTGACCGAAGAGAAAGCCACGCTCAAATAGGTGCAGGACTGAGTGACACAATGCCAAACCAGCGAGACCCCAGATACGACATCCTGTTTGAGCCGGTGAAGATCGGTCCGGTGACAGCGCCCAACCGCTTCTTTCAAGTGCCGCATTGCAACGGCACTGGCCGGTGGGCGCCCCGCACCGTCGCCGCGATGCGCGAGGCCAAGGCCGAGGGCGGCTGGGGGGTGGTCTGCACCGAAACGGTTGAAATTCATCACTCGACCGAGCTGCATCCTTTCCCGTCGCTTTTGCTCTGGGATGACAGCGACATCGCCGAAATGGCGTTGATGCCCGAGGCGGTGCACCGGCATGGGGCACTGGCCGGCATCGAGCTTGGCCATTTCGGGATTGCCGCGGGCAACCGGTGGACACGGGCGCCGCTGCTGGGCCCCTCGGCTGTGCCGGCCTTTGAATCGATTGAACCCTTTCACGCCAAGGCGATGGACAAGGCAGACATTCGCGAATTCCGCCGCTGGCACCGGAACGCTGCCATCCGGGCACAGAAAGCAGGCTATGACATCATCTATGTCTACGCCTCGCACGCGCTGACCTTGCTGGCGCAGTTTCTCTACACCAGCATCAATACGCGCACGGATGAATACGGCGGCAGCCTGGAGAACCGCGCCCGGCTGCTGCGCGAGGTGCTTGAGGATACAAAGGAAGCTGTGGGCGGCAGCTGCGCCGTCGCGCTGCGCTTTGCGGTGCATGACTCGACCTTTGAAGGCGGGCCGCAGTTCGACGGCGAAGGCCGTGAGCTGGTCGAGATGCTCGCCGATCTCCCCGATCTGTGGGACGTCAATGTCAGTGACTGGTCGCATGACTCGGCAACGTCCCGCTTCAGCAAGGAGGGGTTTCAGGAGGATTTTGTCTCCTTCGTCAAACAGGTCACGGACAAACCGGTTGTTTCGGTCGGGCGGTTCACCTCGCCCGATACGATGGTCAGCCAGATCAAGCGCGGGGTCACGGATTTCATCGGTGCCGCGCGCCCCTCGATCGCCGATCCGTGGCTGCCCCGCAAGATCGACGAGGGGCGGGTCGAGGACATCCGCGAATGCATCGGATGCAATGTGTGCGTCTCTGGCGAGTGGAGCTATTCACCCATGCGCTGCACGCAGAACCCGACGATCCTGGAAGAGTGGCGGCGGGATTGGCACCCTGAACGGATTGCCCGCAAGACGTCCGAGAATTCGCTGCTGATTGTCGGCGGCGGTCCGGCGGGACTTGAATGCGCGCTGGCGGCAGGACGGCGCGGCTATGCGGTGACGCTGGCTGAGGCCGGCACCGGACTGGGGGGCAGGGTGACGCTGGAAAGCGCGATGCCGGGGCTGTCGGAATGGGCAAGGGTGCGGGACTACCGCGTCTTCCAGCTCCAGCAGATGCCGAATGTCGACATCTACCTGGACAGCGCTCTGGATGCCGAGCAGGTGCTTGAATTCGGCTTCGACCGGGTCGCTGTCGCCACCGGCGCACGGTGGCATCGCGAAGGCATCGGCCGCCATCACTCGGCACCGATCCCCGGCAGCGGCTGTGACGGCGTGCTTACCCCGGACGACATTATGCGGGGGGCTGAGGTCAAAGGGCCGGTTGTCGTCTATGACAGCGAAAGCGCCTATATCGGCAGCGTCATTGCCGAGAAGCTTGCAGGCGACGGCCATGCCGTCACGCTGGTCTCGCCCGGGTCGGAAATTGCCGCCTGGACGGCATTGACCATGGAGCAGGCGCGGATCACTGCCCGAATGCATGAGGTCTGCAGCGGCGTTCTGACCGACCGCAAAATCCTGTCGATCGCTTCTGGCGAAGTGACCGTCCAGCATGCCTGGTCCGGTGCGAAGCAGGCGCTGCCCTGCGGCACCCTCGTGCTGGTTGCTTCGCGGGTTCCAAATGACGGGCTCTATCGGGATTTGGTTGCGGACCCGGAGGCCCTGAGCCGTGCGGGCATCAAATCGGTCGACCGTATTGGCGACTGCCTGGCACCGCATCTGATCGCCGCCGCAGTCTACAGCGGGCACCGCTATGCGCGGGAACTGGATGAGGACGTGGCGGAGACACCGTTCCTGCGCCAGGACTCGATCTGGTCATCTGTCACCCGCCCCGAATGACTGCGGGGATTGTCCGAACCTGAAGCGCCGGCGAACAGCCCGGTCCAACTGACCAAGGAACCGACATGAACACCGAGAACATACCTGTCATCCGCCTGACGCCTGATGGCAATGGGGCTGCATTCGGCCCCTGGCAAGACGCCGCATCAGGCAAGTCAAAGGAGCGTTTCCTGAATCTGTACGATGCGCCCCGGGAGCTGAAGGGCAGGACACGTGCGGGCATTTGGGAAGGGAGTGCCTGTGTCGAGGAAATCGACGGCTATTCGGCTGACGAGCTCATGGTGGTGCTGGAAGGCAGCTGCGTCATCACCGACGCGGCCGGCCATGAGGAAGTCTTCAGCGAGGGAGACATCTTTTTCATGCCGATGGGCTTTCGCGGGGTCTGGCGGCAGCCCGGGCACATGAAGAAGTCCTTCATGATGTTTCTGGCCGATTAATTCCTTCTACGCGGTGCGGGCGGCATGTATGCAATGAACAGGATATTTCTCCAGCGGGCCGGGCTTGGGCTTCTGACGCTTTTTGTCATTTCGGTCATCGTCTTCTCGGCCACCGAGATGCTGCCGGGCGACGTGGCGCAGGCGGTACTCGGGCAGTCTGCAACGGATGAGGCGGTGGAGGCGCTCAGACGGGAGCTGGGCCTCGACCGGCCCGCGCATGAGCGCTATGCGAGCTGGCTGGCGGGGGCTGTCCAGGGCGATTTCGGCACCTCGCTGGCAAGCAGACGGCCGGTTGCGGACCTCATCGCCACGCGGCTTGGCAATACGCTCTTTCTTGCGCTCTATGCCGCCGCGATTGCGGTGCCGCTGTCCCTGGCGCTTGGCATTCTTGCGGCCCTGATGCGCAACTCATTCTTTGACCGCGGCACAAATGCGCTGGCGCTGACCTTTATCTCCTTCCCGGAGTTTTTTGCCGCCTACATTCTGATCTATTTTCTTGCCCAGTCCGGCGTCTTCCCCTCGATGACGCAGATCGATGCCAATACGGCTTTCGGGGAAATGATCTACCGCGCTTTCCTGCCAGCACTCACGCTGACGCTTGTTGTGACTGCGCATATGATGCGGATGACGCGGGCTGCGATCATCAACCTCCTGGCTTCGCCCTATATCGAGATGGCGCGGCTGAAGGGCATCCATCCTATGCGGGTGATCCTGCGCCACGCGCTGCCCAATGCGCTGGCGCCGATCATCACCGTCGTGGCGTTGAACCTTGCCTATCTGATCACCGGCGTCGTCATTGTCGAGGTGGTCTTTGTCTATCCCGGCCTCGGCCAGCTGATGGTCGACTCGGTGGCCAAGCGGGATTTTCCGGTGGCGCAGGCCACGGCCCTGATCTTTGCCGCTGCCTATGTGCTCCTGAACCTTGCCGCGGACATGCTCTCGACACGCTCGAACCCGCGTCTGATCCATCGCAAGTAACCATTGAGGAGGGCGCCCTATGTCACTTCTGATCACCCTCTGCTGGATCACCGCCGCCGTTGCCCTTGCGGCGGGAGCAGGCTGGATCTTTCGGGCAATGGCCACCGGGATGGCGCGCGGGCCTGCCGCGCGCGCGCTGCGCAGCGCCTCGGTTTCGGCGGGCTTCGGCATGTTCGTGATCCTGATCTACATTGTTGTGGCGGCCTTCGCGCCGCTGATTGCCCCCTTTGCCGAGCGGGAGATCGTCGGTGCGCAGTTTCTGCCCTGGGGCGCGGCACATTTCTTCGGGACCGACAATCTCGGCCGCGATGTGTTCTCGCGGCTGGTTTACGGCGCGCGCAATACCGTCGGCATCGCTTTTGCCACCACGGCACTGGCGTTTCTCGGCGGCGCCGTCCTCGGGCTGTCGGCGGCGGCTGTCGGCGGCTGGACCGACCAGGTGCTGAGCCGTACCGCCGACATCCTGATGGCGATACCCTCGCTGATCTTCTCGCTGTTGCTGCTGACGATCTTTGGAACCTCGGTCACCACCCTGGTTCTGGTGATCGCAACCATCGACTCTACACGGGTGTTCCGGCTTGCCCGCTCGGTGGCGCAGAACATCGTGGCCATGGACTATATCGAAGCGGCGCGGCTGCGTGGAGAGGGGCTGTGGCGGCTGGTCACCCGGGAAATCCTCCCCAACGCGATGGCGCCGCTGGTCGCTGAATTCGGGCTCCGGTTCTGCTTTGTCTTCCTGATGATCTCGGCGCTGTCGTTCCTCGGCGTCGGCATCCAGCCACCGACGGCGGACTGGGGGTCGATGGTGCGCGAGACTGCGGCGCTCATCACCTTTGGCGATATCACACCCTTGCTGCCGGCGGGCGCGATCGCGCTTTTGACCGTGGCGGTGAATTTTGTCGTCGACTGGATGCTGCACCGGGCCAGCGGATTGAAGGAGTGACCGTGATGAACGACGCAACCGGCAAGCCCGTACTTCTGTCCATGCGGGACGTCCGGATCGAGGGCCGTTCGGACGAGACCTGGTCACCGATCATCAAGGGGGCCGGCCTCACGCTGCACAGGGGCGAAGTGCTGGGTCTGATTGGCGAAAGCGGGGCCGGCAAGTCGACCCTCGGACTGGCGGCGATGGGGTTCACCCGCGACGGCTGCCGGATCTCGGGCGGCACGATTGATTTCGACGGCATCGACCTCAGAACAGCCACCGAGCGGGAGCGCCGGAAGCTGCGGGGCAAAAAGATTGCGTATGTCGCCCAGTCAGCCGCCGCGAGCTTCAACCCGGCACACCGGCTCATTGATCAGCACAGCGAGGCGCCGGTGCAGCATGGGGTCATGGAGCGGGCCCGCGCTGAAAGCGACGCCATGGAGCTTTATTGCCGCATGCGGCTTCCGAACCCGAATGAGATCGGTTTCCGGTATCCGCATCAGGTGTCGGGCGGACAGCTGCAGCGGGCGATGACCGCCATGGCGATGTCCTGCCGGCCCGATCTGATCATCTTTGACGAGCCAACCACCGCCCTGGATGTAACGACCCAGATCGACGTCCTGTCGGCGATCAGGGACATCGTCGCGCAGTTCGGCACGGCGGCGATCTACATCACCCATGACCTCGCAGTGGTGGCGCAGATGGCTGACAGGATCAAGGTCCTGCTCAAGGGCGAGGAGGTCGAAGAGGCCGATACGCGCACCATGCTGGCGCAGCCGAAAGAGGAGTATACAAAATCGCTCTGGGCGGTGCGGAACCATCCGCGGGCCGCACAGCCGCCGGTCGGGAAAGGCGCCACGCCGCTCCTCTCGGTCAAGTCGGTGACGGCGGGCTACGGTGCGGTTGATGTGCTGAAGGACATCAGCTTTGACATCCACAAGGGGCGCACGGTCGCCGTGGTTGGCGAAAGCGGTTCAGGCAAATCAACGGCGGCACGGGTGATCACCGGGCTTCTGCCCGCGCGGCAGGGAGAAGTGGTGTTTGAAGGCAAGCCGCTGCCGCCCGGCTACCGCAACCGTTCGCGCGAACAGCTGCGGCAGATGCAGATGATCTATCAGATGGCCGATACCGCACTGAACCCGAAGCTGCGGCTCAGGGAACTGATCGGCAGGCCGGCCCAGATGTATCTCGGGCTCAGGGGCAAGGCGCTGACCGAACGGGTCCGGGACCTTCTCAACCTGATCGAGCTTGATCCGGACACGTTCATCGACCGGGTGCCGCCGGAGCTTTCTGGCGGGCAGAAACAGCGCGTCGGCATTGCACGGGCGCTGGCTGCCGAGCCGAAGTTTATCATCTGCGATGAGGTGACCTCGGCGCTCGATCAGCTGGTGGCCGAGGGCATCCTGAACCTGCTCGACCGGCTGCAGTCCGAGTTCGGCCTGGCCTATTTGTTCATTACTCATGACCTCGCCACCGTGCGCGCCATCGCTGACGACGTGGTGGTGATGCAAAGCGGCGGGGTGGTCGAGCAGGGCCCGAAGGACAAGATGTTCCAGCCGCCGCACGCCCCCTATACCGGGCTTCTTCTGTCTTCGGTGCCGGAAATGGATCCGGACTGGCTGACGGGGCTCTTGCAGAAACGATCTGAGACAGCGGAGTAAGCGCCGTGAAGGAGGAGTGACGTGAAATTCCAACCGAATGCCAGCCATTTCATTGACGGCGAATATGCCGAGGATGCCGCCGGGGCACCGATCGAGGTCCTCTATCCGGCCACCGGCGAGGTGATTGCGCGGCTTCATTCGGCCACGCCGGCGGTCATTGAAAAGGCCTTGTCCTCGGCCCGGGCGGCGCAAAGGGACTGGGCCGCAAGGACCGGCACGGAGCGCGGCCGCGTTCTGCGCCGGGCCGCGGACATCATACGCGCGCGGAACTTCGAACTTTCGGTGATCGAGACGCATGACACCGGCAAGCCGATCCAGGAGACCACCGTCGCGGACGCGAGCTCCGGCGCAGATGCGCTGGAATATTTCGGCGGGCTGGCGGGCAGCCTGACCGGTGAGCATATCCAGCTCGCGGGCGGCGATTTTGTGTACACGATTCGCGAGGCGCTTGGTGTCTGCGTCGGGATCGGGGCCTGGAACTACCCGACCCAGATCGCCTGCTGGAAAGCGGCACCGGCACTCGCCTGCGGCAATGTGATGATCTTCAAACCTTCCGAGACGACGCCGCTCTCAGCCTTGAAGATGGCCGAGATTTTCGTCGAGGCCGGAGCGCCAAAAGGCGTCTTCAATGTGGTGCAGGGCTATGGCGGGGTGGGCGCGACGCTGGTGACGGATCCGCGCGTTGCCAAGGTTTCGCTGACCGGGTCTGTAAACACCGGCCGCAAGGTCTATGCTGCCGCAGCGGACGGCATGAAACATGTCACGATGGAGCTTGGGGGCAAGTCGCCGCTGATTGTCTTTGACGACGCAGACCTTGAGAATGCGGTGTCGGGCGCGATCCTCGGCAATTTCTATTCCTCCGGCCAGATCTGTTCCAATGGCACCCGGGTTTTTGTGCAAAAGGGAATCAAAGACGCATTTTTACAGCGGCTTTCGGAGCGGCTGGCACTGGCCAGGATCGGCGATCCGATGGATGCCCTTGTGAACTTCGGCCCCGTGGCCAGCGCACAGCAGCTGGAAATCGTCACGAACTACATCGCCAGGGGCAAGGCCGAGGGGGCGCGTCTCGTTCACGGCGGGGACCAGTTGGACCGGCCCGGTTACTATCTGCAGCCGACGGTGTTTGCGGACGTGACGGACGGGATGACCATCGCGCGCGAGGAGATCTTCGGCCCTGTCATGTCGGTGCTGGATTTTGAGAGCGAAGACGAGGTGATGACGCGGGCCAATGCCACCGGGTTCGGCCTGGCTGCGGGCGTCTTCACCCGCGACCTGAGCCGCGCGCATCGCGTTGCCGCGGGCTTTGAGGCAGGGACCTGTTACATAAACACCTACAATCTCTCTCCGGTCGAGGCCCCCTTTGGGGGCACCAAGATGTCCGGCGTCGGGCGCGAAAACTCCAAGCTTGCGATCAGCCACTACAGCGAGCAGAAGACGGTCTATGTCGCGATGAATGACGTGCAGGCGCCTTATTGACGGCAGCCCGCGGGTCAAGGAAGCGGCAGCCATGCCGTTCACGCCGGAGACTGCACTTCCCCGCACACAAGCCCGGGGAAGGCTCCGGCACACTGTGGCGCCGGAGCTTGGCTTGGGACCGGGACATGGCCGTTCTTCGGTTGCCGAACGGCTGCCATGACGGTCAGCGGGTGTTTTCAGACCTTCTCCAGCGCGGCGTCGGCCGCGGGTTCGTGGCCGAACCCCTTGTGGCGGTAGTAGGTCGAATAGATCGTTGCCCCGACAAAGGTGATGCCCCCGGCAATGTTGCCCAAAACAGTGGGTATCTCATTGTAGAGCAGATAATCGGCCCAGGTGAACCCGGCCCCCAGCAGCAGCCCGGCGGGAAACAGGAACATGTTCACCACCGAATGCTCGAACCCAAGATAGAAGAAGATCACGATCGGCATCCACATCGCGATCACCTTGCCCGAGACGCTGGTGGACATGATGGCGGCCACCACCCCGGTGGAAACCATCCAGTTGCACATGACAGCCCGGATGAACAGGGTTGTCATGCCGCCCAGGCCGGCCTCGGCATAGCCCAGTGTCCGGGCCTCGCCGACGGTGCGCAGCTTTTGCCCGACGTCGCCGGCTTCCTGGGTAAAACCCATCGTCAGGATCGTCGCCATGAAGATTGCCGTTGTCATGGCGCCGAGGAAATTCCCGGCAAAGACCAGTGCCCAGGTGCGCAGCATCGCGCGCGGGGTGCAGCCCGGGCGGTTGGCCAGCACTGCAAAAGGCACCAGGGTGAAGACTCCGGTCAGCAGATCGAACCCCAGCAGGCTGAGCATGCAGAAACCGACCGGAAACAGCAGCGCGCCAATCAGCGGGTTGCCGGTGTTGACGGTGACGGTCACGGCAAACCCGGCGGCCAGGGCCAGGATCGCCCCTGCCATATAGGCCCGGATCAACGTGTCCTTGGTGGACAGGCCCACTTTGGAGGCTCCGGCTTCGACCATGGCCTCGGCGAGTTCATGCGGTTTGAGATATGACATCGGCGGTCCCTCAGCTTTGCGACGGGCGCACTGGATCAGGCATTTCCAGCACCGGGCGGTAACCGTCCGGATCGGCGCTTGGCACCGGGTCCTTGGCGGTTCTGAGAGCGCTGCCGCGCGACAGCAGGATCAGCAGCGCAGGGGTGACGGTGAATTCAACCAGCAGACCCAGAAAGATCGTCGCCGTGGTGACAAAGCCGAATGTGGCAAGGCTTTGCACGGAACCGGTTGTGTAGACAATGAAGGCCACCACCAGGATCAGGGTCTGGATGCCCATCGCCTTGCCTGCGCTTTGGAAGGTGCGGTGCAGGGCGGTGTCCAGATCCGCGCCCTGTCTGCGGCGGTCCAGGAAGTTGCGGGCAAAGTGGATCGTGTCATCATCCAGCATGCCCAGGGCAATCGCGCCGATCAGGATGGTGAAGGGATCCAGGATGATCCCCATGTGCCCCATGAAGCCCAGGACCAGCAGCACGCAGCAGACGTTGATTGCCGCCATCGTCAGGCCGATCACCACGGAGCGGGCGATCAGCATCATCACCAGCGCCACAACTGCGGTTGCCATCAGGAAGGAGGAAATCTGCGTTTCCGTCAGGAAGGTGCTGATTTCGAGCCACATCGGAACCACGCCTGTGACCACGACGGCGGCATCCGGATAACCCGCTTCGGCCATCATGGCTGCGGCCTCGGCCTTGATCGTTTTGACCAGCGGCGTATAGGCGCTGTAGGCGCGCGAGGGCACCAGGAAGGTCAGCCGGGCTTCGTCGAAGCCGCTATTGGCCACCCGCTCCATCTCGTCGTGGCCGGAACTTTCGAACAGCAGGATCAGCTGGGCAATGGCATTCCGGTCGTCCGGAATGGCGTAGCTGCCCAGGGTCTGTTCCGAAAGCTCCTTGACCACATCTGCCAGAGTGTAGGACTTGACCGGCACATCCTGGTCCACGGCAGCCAGTGCCTTTCGGGTGATGGCATCAACAGCGCGCAGCGCGGCAGGCTCTTTCAGGGCGTCCGTCCTGCCGAGCGAGATCAGCACCTCGATGGAGTTGGAAACCGGAATGGCCGTGTTGGCGGCTTGATGCGCCTGGAACAGATCCGAGTCCTTCTTGAAGGTGCCCAGGTAGTAATAGTCCGTTTCCAGCTTGCTGACGCCCGCGATGGCGAAGGCCACCAGCACGGCAAACACCGCGAGGATCAGGCGAGGCGCGCCGATGGCGAAGCTGGCCATCGCGGCAAGCGCCGGGCTGTGCGCCGCGCGGCTGGTCTCCTGCCGGATGCGGTGGCCCCAGAGACTGGCCAGCAGCGGGAACAGGATCAGTGTGAAAATGCAGGCGGTCATCAGGCCGATCCCCAGGGTCAGGCCAACGTCGCGCACGGGCAGCACGCGCGAGCCGGAGAAGGCAAAGAGCGCACCGGCGGTGGTGATGTTCGCCAGCAGCGCGGGGCCGCCGGCCTCTTCCATGGTGTTGAGGATGGCCTTGTGCACCGCCTCGCCCCGGCGCCGGGCGCTGGTGAAATCCGACAGCAGATAAGCAGCGGTGCCCAGCCCGACCGAAATCAGGAAGGAGGGGACAATCGGCGTCAGCAGGCCGGCGTCAGCGCCCCAAAGCCCCATCGCGCCAAGGGCGCAGGCGATCGACAGGCAGGCGACCAGCGGCGGCAGCGCCAGGGCCAGCCGGTGGCGGAAGGCGACGAAGAAGCCCGCCATCACCAGAGTAAAGGTAATGCTGCCGAATATGCCGCTTTCCATGCCGACGATGCGCTGCACGTCGGCGTCGAGGATGGGCGCGCCAATGGCGATGCCGTTCCACGCCGCATAGTCCGGCTGCGCAAGAATGGCGCGCACCGCCTGGGTGAAGCCCTCCTTGTCGGCGTTCGAGAAAGAGCTGACGGTTTCCACCAGCACACCGAATTGGGTGCCGCGGTCGTTCACGAACAATCCGCGGTAATAGGGGTGGGCGGGCGCCTTTTCCAGCCGTTCGGCGACTTCGGCCTGCGACAGGCCGGAGTGCAGGTAGTCGCCGACGTCGAGAATATCATCCCCGCCCGAGATCGAGCGGACGTTGTGCAGCGCCGTCACCCGGTCGACACCGTCAATGCCTTCCAGCCTGGCTGCAAATCCCTCAAGCTCTTTGACAAAGGCCGCATTGGCCTGCGGCGGGGTCAGCACGATGAAGGAGAACTCGTCGGACTGGTACTTCTCCTTGAAGGCGTACCAGTCTTCGATGACCTCCGCCCCCTCCAGAAAGAAGCTTTCCGGAGAGGTGTCGAAGCCGAGGCGGGCCAGGCCGCTCATCAGGGTGGCGGACACCGCCAGCATAAAGACGATGGCCAATATGCGCTGCGCCAGAACGAAGGATGCGAAGCGGCGCATGAACCTGGCGAGAAGGGGTTTTGAATGTGTCATGGATCTTACTGCAGCCTGGTGGTTTCAAGGTTGATTTTGTCCTGGACCATGTCCGAGAGGGCGAAGCGCTGCACCTTGCCGTTGCCGGTGCGCGGCAGCGCGTCGAGGAAGAAGATCTTGTGCGGGACCTGGGCCTTGGCGAACGTCTCGCTGATGACAGCCTTCAGGGCCTGCTCAAGCTCGGGTCCGGCGGTGGCGCCTGCGGCGGGAACCACAAAGGCATAGGGCCGCACCAGGGGTTCCGGATGCTCGCGCAGGACCACTGCGCATTCCGCGACCAGGGGGTGCGCGTTGAGGAAGTTCTGGGTTTCCGCTGGTGACACCCAGACGCCGCCGACCTTGGTCAGATCCGTTGCCCGGCCCAGGTAGTGGAACCGGCCGTCGGCATCCATGCGCATGATGTCATCGGTCCGGTACCAGCCATCCTGAAAGGCCTTGGCGGTTGCATCAGGATTGCCAAGATACCCTTCGGCCACCGAATTGCCGCGGACCCAGGCCACGCCGGCTTCGCCCGCGCGGGTGACCTGCCCGTGCGCATTGCGGATTTCGATGCTGAAGCCCGGAACGATGGCGCCGATGCTTCTGCCGCCGGGCTCGTCCTTGGGGGTGGCAAGGGCAAAGGACATGATTTCGGTGGCACCCAAACCGTCCTGAATGCTGATGCCGCTGATCTGTTCCCAGGCGTCATCGACAAAGGGCGAGCGGGCCTCGCCGGCGGCGATGCACCGGCGCAGCGTGGACAGATCGCGCGGCGGCTGCTTGACCAGAATGCTGTAGACGGTCGGCACCGAGAACAGCACGGTGGCCTTCTGCTGTTCGATCTGGTCCAGAATGGCTGCGGGATCGAACCGTCCGTTGCCCAGCAACAGGGCGGCGCCGTGATACAGCGCGGTCATCGACACCGAGAAGCCATAGGAATAGCTGAGCTTGGAGGTCACGATGACGTTGTCCTTCGGCGACAGCCCGATATTGTGGCGGCCATAATTCTCGGCCATATTGACCAGGTCGAGGACGGAGTGCGGCACCGCCTTGGGCAATCCGGTGGACCCCGACGTGAAGATCACAACAGCCTCCGCCCCGGCGCTCGCGGCCGCGGACCGGGGCCCGGTTGCGGGTTGGCTCAGCAGCTGCGCATTGCTTTCAAGAACGGCCACCGGCAGCAGATCCGCCAGGCCCGCCTCCATGCCGGGGCTGCACAGCGCATGAACCGGCGCCGCGACCTGCATCATGGCGCGCAGGCGGTCCTGGGGCAGCGAGCTGTCCAGGGTGACCGGCACGGCGCCGATGCGCCACAGCCCTGCAACCGCCGCGATGTGGGCAAAATTGCCCGCCCCCGCCACAAAGACCCGCGCACCCCGGCCGATGCCCAGCGTCAGGAAGCGGGCAGCCGACACACCGGCCGCATGGTCGAGATCCTTCCAGGTGAAAATCCCGCCCTCCATCTCCATGATCGCCGGATCGCTTGCGCCGATCCCTTCGGCACGCTGGCCGATCAGGCGGTGGTAGTAGTCGATGCTGTCTTCACTGGTCAGGGAGCGCGGATCCGCGGCCGCACTGGCCCGGGACAGAGCGGCATCGCTTCCGGCCGCGGCCGGGCTGCCGTCACCGATCAGGCTGCCCCAGTCGACCCGGCCGATCGGGCGGTCGAAGGCGCGCAGGTCCGCCAGCTCAAACCCGGTATCGGCGGCGATTTCGCGCAGCATGCTGACTTCGCGGTGCGACGGCGCGGCACCGACCGAGGTGTCTTCATAGTGCTTGCGCAGCGCCAGCATGACGGTTTCGGCGATGCAGGCAAAGGCAACCCCCTTGGGCATCGGAATGCCGAGGGCCAGCTGCGGGCGGCCGGGATAAGCAATGACGCCGCCGTCCATGATCAGCACATCATCGCGTTCTTCGCGGCAGCGGTAGCTGATGTTGCCGGGCCGGGACAGATCGCAGACCACGCTTTGCGGACGCAGATCCTCGGGGGTGATCAGCTTGTCGGTGGAGCTGGTGGCAGAGTAAATGATATCGGCGTTGCGCAGATCGCGGCTGCAATTGTCAGAGATCACGAAATAGCCGGGGTCGCGCAGCAGCTGTTCCGCCAGTTCCGCCGGGTCCGTCTGCCCGTCCATCAGCTTCAGCGCACGGTCCAGAACGGAGCCGGGCCGGGCCGGAAGCTCGCCGTCACGGGCCGCTTTCAGCCCCGCGGCCAGCGACCGCTTGAGCCGCAGGAAGGACTTTTCCATCGGCGTCGCCGGGTTCACGAACAGATAGAGGCGCCGGGCGCGGGCCGAGATCATCTGCACCATGCCGCTGCCAATTGATCCCGCCGCGCCGATAATCGCCGCGGTGGCATCGCTTTGGCTGCGGCCCAGCGTGGTGGTGGCCCGGTCCGCGGCCATCAAGGCCGCTTCGATGGTGAAGCCATTGCCGGTAGTCACCGCCTGGCCCAGCGGGTCAATCCGGGACCCGCCCCGTGTCACGATCGAGGTGTAGCCGCCCAGACCGACAATCCGCGCACCGCGCTTGACAGCCAGGTTGACGCATTTCTGCACCAGCTCGCAGGCGTCGTCCTGCGGCATCGCCAGAAGCTGCCGGGCGCTGCGGGGCAGCAGGATGAAATCGCCGACCGCGCTTGAGCCGTCCTTGCCCTTGATCCGGGCGCGGCTCAGCAGGATGGGTTCGTCGAATTCGCCCAGAAGGTTGGTCAGCACATCCCTTTGGCTGCGGGTCACCTGCCGCAGCAGAGGGTCGAGGTTCTGGAGGTCGTCGGTTTCCAGCTGATGCACGATAAAGCCGAAGCGGCCTTCGTCCGGGCCGATTTCGCCGACCGGATCCGCCCCCAGGAAATCCACCGCGGATTCCCGTTCGCCGGCCTTGGTGGTGCCGGTGATATGCTTGGTGGCGCGCACCGTGTCCTGCGCGGCCAGCGCATCCAGGCATTCCCCGAGCGCGGCCGCATAGGTTTCGCATTCCTCGCCGGTGGTCAGGTAGCTGGGCAGGATCCGCAGCACCCCCTTGCAATTCGCCGCCGGCGTGACCCGGACACCGTTGGACAGCATGTGCCCTGCGGTCAGCGCCGGATACTGCTGGCTGGAACCGGCAAGGCCAAGGAAGGCGCCCTCCGATCCGGCAACCACATTGGATTGACGGCGGAATTCGATGCCATGCAGCAGCCCGCAGCCGCGGGTCTGCGCGATCAGGTCCGGATAGGCGCGCTGCAGCCGCTGGTGAATGCTGTCCAGGGTGCTGCTGCGGGCGCGGATGCGGCGCAGCAGTTCGCCGTCGTTTTCCAGCAGCACGTCAAGCATGGCATTGGCGGCGGTTGCGGCATAGGCACTGCCGGCAAAACTGGACATCTGTTGAAAATCCAGCGACTTCGTCACTGCGCGGGGGCCAAGCAGGCACGCGGAGATCGGCATCACACCGCCCCCCAGCGCCTTGCCCAGAACGATGATATCGGGATTGCCGCCGGTCCATTCGGTTGCAAAGAAATGCCCGGTGCGGCCTGTCCCGGTCATGATTTCATCATGAATCAGCAGCACGCCGTGCTTGTCGCACAGGGCACGGACCGCTTCGAAATAGGCCTTGGGTGCCAGCTTGACGCCGCCCTCCGATTGCACCGGCTCCAGGATGACAGCCGCCATCGAGTCGCCCTCGGCCGCCAGGGCGCGGTCCATCGCATCAATATCGCCAAAGGGCACAAACACCGTGCCCGCCAGCTCGGCGAATTCATTGACCGGCGAGGTGTGCGTGACCGAGAGACCGCCAATGGATTTGCCGTGGGTGCCATTGACCGCAGCGACAAAGCGCAGCCGCCCGGTGGCGAGGCGGGCGGAATTCAGCGCGATCTCGATGGCTTCGGTGCCGGTGGTGGCAAAATTCACGCGCTCGGTGATGACCGGCGACAGGGAAATCAGACGCCGGGCAAGCACTTCGGCGGCCTCTGAAAAATACGGCTGGACCAGATTGGTGAGCGGCAGTTTCAGGGTTTCCGAAACCGTTTCCGCAACCGGATTCGGACCATGGCCCAGCGGCAGGCAGCCGTGGCCGGGCACAAAGTCCAGCACAAGCCTGCCGCCGCCGCAATGCAGCTGGTTTCCGCTGGCACCGTTTACCTGGGTGTACAGGCCGCAGGTTCTGAGCTTGCGGTCAAGCAGCGGGTTGATGGGGTTCGGCTCGCTGGGATGTCCGAAATTTTCCAGAGGCATACGCTTAGTTCTCCTGCAAGGGCGTCAAAGGCTTTGGGATCTGAAATGACCGCCGCCGAAATTCGGGCTGAAGTCGATTTTGCTCAGGCTGATCAGGGTTTCCCGGCCCTTGCCGTGCACAATCATGTGGCGCGACCGCAGGATGTGCTTGCCATCCGGCGCCTGGGCCGCCTTGGACATTTTCTGGGTCTTCAGATGGCGCCCTTTCTGGTCGAAGTAATCGATCTGGAACGGCACCATCGACCCGGCCCTGGCCTGGGTCACCGCGCGCGAATAGCCGATGCTGCGCCCGTATGAATCGCTGCGCACGGTGCTTTCCAATGTGATGCTGCTGCCGCTGCCGGCGGTGATTGCATGGGTGAAGTTTTCCAGCCGCATCGCCATCAGGTTGGCATAGCTGAAATCCGTTCCGGCAAAGGCATTGGCCTGTTTGGAGGCGGAAATGCGGCGCACTTTGCCAAGGCTGGGAAGCATCAGCCAAAGGTCATTGTCCTTTCTGCTTTGCTCGTGCACCAGCAGCTTGGTGTCGCGCACATCCGCCGGCGCCAGAAAGACATAGCGGCGGTCGCTGAGGTCCTTGCCGCCCTGCCGGGCCGTGGAGACTTCCAGATCGCGGGTGCGCACCGGGGCGCCGGCCCGGCGCAGCTCGACCTTGGCCATTGCCGCCATCGCCCCGGTCAGCTCGATATTGTTGACCGCGGTTGCGGCTTCCAGCGCGTCCGGGGCCCCCAGCACCAGGCCGGGCGCCAGCATTGCGGTTGCCAGGCTGCCGCCGCCAAGGGCAAGAAAGCCGCGGCGGGGAAGCCGTGAATGAGAAACGGGCATGAGGGTATCCTTTCCGAAGTCCTGCGTCACTTTGCCAAGGTGCCTGCCGGCGCCGCCTGCAGGCCGTTTGAAATCCGGTAATGGTCTGAATTGCCGGTAAGATGTTCGGCCAACGCCCGGACCAGGGCCTGGCTTTTCAGCATGATCTCATCCAGTTCGGCCCTGGGGTCCGACAGGTAGGTGATGGCGCCGCCGCAGCCGATCGAGACGGATGCGCCCTGCTTCACCACCGTGCGGATGACGATCGAAAGATCCGATTGCCCGTTGTAGCCGATCCAGCCGATGGCCCCGGAATAAACCCCGCGCGGGCCTTCCTCCAGCTGGTCGAGAATTTCCACCGAGCGGATTTTCGGAGCCCCGGTCATGGAGCCGCCGGGGAAGCAGGACCGGATGGCATCGACGCTGGTCAGGCCGGGTTTCAGACGCCCGCGGATGGTCGAGACCATCTGATGCACGGTCTTGTAGGTTTCTATCGCGCAAAGCTTGGGCACGTCGACCGAACCGGGAATCGCGGCAGCGGCAAAATCATGCCGCACGAGATCGACAATCATGAGGTTCTCGGCGCGTTCCTTCTCGGTGGTCTGCAGGCGGCGCGCCAGCTCTGCATCCTCCTGCGGCGTGGCCCCCCGTCTGATGGTGCCCTTGATGGGTTTGCTTTCCAGCAGGCCGGACTGGTCAGCGCGCAGGAAGCGCTCCGGCGAAGACGAGACGACCTCGGTTCCGCCGATGTTCAGAAAACCGCTGTAGGTTGCCGGGTTGCGCTGGCGGAGGACCTTGTAGAACTCCCAGGCATCCAGATCTTCCAGCTCGGCGGTGATCTGGTTGGTCAGGCAAAGTTCATAGCTTTCCCCGGCGCGGATCAGGTCCTGGCATTTGAGGATCCGGGCCAGATAGGCCTGGGGGTCGTGCCGCATGGTGAATTCAAGCGGCGGCCGCGATTTGGCCGGAGCCGGGGCCACATGCATCCTGGCCGCCTTGGCGTAGAGTTTCTGCAGGGCCGACAGGGCGTTGTCGAACCGGGCTTCCTCGGCGTCCTGCGGCAGGCACACCGCCGCATAGGCAGCCTCCTCAAGGTGGTCGATCACAAAGAACTGCGGCACATGGCGGAAGGCGGCATCTTCCGTCTTCGACGCCGGGGAGGCGACGCCCAGGAATTCCGATTTCAGCTCATAGCCCAGCCAGCCGATCAGGCCGCCGAGGAAAGGAAAGGGAGGATGCCCGCCGGGGCAGGACACAACGCCCAGGCAGCTGCTGAGGTAGTCCAGCACCGGGATGTTGCGCATCGAGGCCAGTGCGGTCCCCTCATATTCGCGGAGGGTCTGCGTTTGCACGCAGTAGGTCATGCTGCGGTCCGGATCCGCCGGCGCCTCGACAAAGGAGTAGCGCGACAGCCCCTCCTGCGCGAGGCTGCTTTCCAGAAGCAGCGGGCGGCGGCCATTGACCAGCCCCTGCGCTTCGACCAGCGCCGCCGGGTCGATGGCCGCGCCCAGCTTGTGCCAGTACAGGCTGCGGTCCGGGGCCGCGGCCGCTGCGTTGCTGCGGGCCTTGGCGGCGGTCCGGCCCTGATGCGCCTCGACCAGATTCAGGAAGTTGCCGAGAATCGCCCTGCCGTATTCCGTGGCAATCGATTCCGGATGGAACTGCACGCCCCAGCGGGGGGATTCCGTGCTGCGGATGCCCATGACGATGCCGTCCTCGGTCCAGGCATCGCAGACAAAGCCGCGCGGCAGCTCCGGGTTCACGGTCCAGGAATGGTAGCGCATCACCTTCTGTGTTTTGGGCAGGCCGGCAAACAGCCCCTCGCCGCTGCAGGTGATCTGGCTGATCCGGCCGTGCATCGGTTGCGGCGCCAGTTCGACAACGCCGCCGGCTTCGACGATCATCGCCTGATGGCCCAGGCAGACCCCCAGCACAGGGCGGCTGTCCCGGCGCAGAATGTCCAAGGAGATGCCAAGATCCCTGGCGACGCCGGTGTTGCCCGGCCCCGGGGAAATGATGATGCCGTCATAGCTCAGGAATTCCGGGCTCTGCAGGAAATCGTAGCAGTCATTGCGGATGACATCGATTCGAAGACCCTCGCGCTGGCCGCGCAGAAAGTCCGCTATATTATTGGTAAAACTGTCAAAATTGTCGACGAGGAGAAGTTTCAAGGCCTTGTATCCTTTTACTGCCATAAGCTCATCAACCGGCTGGGAACGCCGTCAGGCTGAAATGAATTGCCCGGATAAGGCGGGAATTGCGGCCTGCCTGTCACCTATCGACATTGAGAGTTCCGGTATCGGCCGCCGCTATCTAGCGTCGGCGCGAAACAGCAAAGCGGAGCGGCAAACCCCATGCGCACGACGGTTGGTATTATTGGCGGCGGCCCGTCCGGGCTGCTTCTTTCGATTCTTCTGGACCGTCTGGGAATCGACAATCAGGTGCTGGAGCACCGCAGCCGCGCGCATGTGCAGCGCCGGGTGCGGGCGGGGCAGCTGGATCATGCCAGCGTCGCGTTTCTGCGCCAGGCCGGGCTGGCGGCGCGTCTTGACCGTCTGGGGCTGCCGCAACGGGGCATGAACCTGCGCTGGCGCAATCAGACGCGGCGGATTGACCTTGAGGCCTTGAGCGGCGGGCATTCCTGCACGGTGTACGGCCAATCTGCGCTGACCAGCGATCTGGCCGGAACCCTGGACGCGGCCGGCCGCAGCCCGGTCTACGGGGCCGAGGACATCCGGCTGTCGGATCCGGAGGCGGAACCGCATGTCATCACCTACCGCAAGGATGGCACCGGGCACCGGCTGGAATGCCGTTTTGTTGCCGGCTGCGACGGGGCGCACGGCCCGGCGCGCAAACTGGTGAACGGGGCCGGGGGCGGCAGCAGCAGGCGCCTGCCGTTTTCCTGGGTAGGGGTGCTGAGCGACACGCCTCCAGTGTCGCCCGAGCTGACCTATGCCTACCACCCGCGGGGGTTTGCACTGTGGTCGATGCGCTCGGACTCGGTCAGCCGCACCTACCTGCAATGCGGCGCCGGCGATCAGGCCGGGGATTGGTCCGATGACCGGTTCTGGAACGAGATGCAGCTCCGGCTGGGGCCGGATGCGAGCTTCCGGCCCGGCAAGGTGACGGAACGGCTGATGGTCCGGATGCAGGGGTATGTGGCGGACCGGATGCAGCTTGGGAATGTGGTTCTGGCAGGGGATGCGGGCCACACCGTGCCGCCGTCCGCGGCCAAGGGGCTGAACCTGGCCATTGCCGACATCCGGGAGCTGAGCGAAAGCTTCCGCAAGCTGCTGTTCGAAGGCCGCCAGGATGCCTTGGCGGACTATGCGGAAAAGGCGCTGAATCGGGCCTGGGCCGGGCAGGCCTTCTCGTGGCAGATGACTGATCTGCTGCATGCGCCGCCGTCGGGCGATCCGTTTGAGAACAATCTGAAGCTGACCCGGCTGGACAGTCTTATGGCCTCGCCTGAGCAGCTGAGCCTGTTCTGCCGGAACTACACCGGGGCCGAGGCCGTCTGACCATGCTGCACGGGCTTTCTAAAACCGGCCTGGTCCTGGCCACGGTCCTCTCCACGGTCCTGGCCGCAGCGGCACCGGCCCGGGCAGAATTCAACGGGTATATTGCCACCGGGATACAAGGCGGCAACCCCAACTTCACCGATAGCGGCACCGGCGTTTTCGGGCGTCTGGGCTATGATTTCTCCCACAGCCTGGACGCCGCCGACGGCACGCTGGATCTGTTTGCCGGCGGTGTTGTGCAGGGCAGCGGCCGGGAAGACCGGGCGATCAATGAAACCCAGGCCTTGCGCGAAGCATATGCAGAGTACCAGGCAGGCAGTTTTACGCTTGGGGCCGGGCGGCGCGTGCATGTGCAGGGGGTTGCTGACGGGTTCATCCCGACCGATGCCGTGTCGCCGCGCAATTTCCGCTTTGCCGTCTACGAAGAGCAGGGCAACCGGTTTGGTTCTGACGGGGTATGGGGCACGCTGTTTCTAGGGTCCGATGTCACGGTTTCGGCCTATGCCCATACCAACGCCCGCAGCAGTGTTCTGCCGCGGGGGATTTACCCCGGCGCCCTTTCGCTGCCGGACAAACCGGTTGAAGGCGGCGGCCGGGCCTATGGCGGGCGGATCACCTGGGCAGCAGGGTTCGGCGATCTGGGGATCAGCCTCCACTCCGGCCCGGCCAACCTGCCCTATCTGTCCGCCGCCGGAACCGGAGTGCAGCCGGTGGTGCCGCATCTGTTCATGGCGGGCGCGGATTTTGACCTGGTCCGCGGCGCCTGGCGGTTTTACGGCGAGGCGGCGCTGCATGAGTACAAATCCGGCAGTTTCGCGATTCCGGCTGCGCTGCTGCCGGAAAACGAGCTTCAGGCGGTTCTGGGCGCGGAACGCGAGCTGGCCGGCACCAGCAGGCTGGCCGCTCAGCTGTTCTTTCGCGATCTGCGGACCGCCCGCAGCACCGGCGCCGGGCCGCTGGCGCCCTTGGCGGCCGGCGTCAGGACTGTCTACGGGCAGCATGAAGACCGGCAAACGGGTTCCAGCCTGTCCTACACCTGGGAAAGCGGCGACACCCGCCGGTCCGCCGAAGCCACGGTTTCCAGCTGGTTTGAAGACGACCTGTATGTGCGGCTGCGGGGCAAGTACCGGCTCGGCGCCCAAAGCGTGATTTACTTGTATGCCGATTGGCTGGAGGGCCCGGCAGGTTCGCCCTACGGCACTCTGGAGGAGAGCTCCAACATCGGTCTCGAATACCGGATTTTCTTTTAAAGCAAGGGGCTTAACCGTGTTTCCGAAACGTCTGCAATTCATTCTCGACCGCACCGTCAATATCGCAACCCTGATGGACACCGCAATCGCCGGGCGCGAAGAGGAGATCTTCTTCACCACCGACGAGCAGCTGCCGCAGTACGGCATCCCGGATGACGGGCTGAGCGGGGCCGGGCTGCGCAGCACCGTCAACCAGCTGTGCCACATGCTGCACAGCCGCGGTGTCCGCCGGTTTGACCGGGTGGCCATCTGGAAGAGCAATTCGCTGGATTATTTTCTGTGGAGCTATTCGGCCATGCGCCGGGGCGCAATTTCGGTTCCCGTCAATGGCCGGATGCCGGTGCAGAACTTTCTGAACTTCATCCGCCACAGCGGTGCCAGAACGGTTGTGACGGATTGCGCCGGGCTGCAGAACCTGCAGGACAGCGGCCTGCCGCTGGACGGGATCGAGCGGATCTTTTTGACCAACGGCAGCACCGAGGTGCCGGGGATCGAAGTGATCCCGGTGCCTGACGCCTTTGCCCGGGCGCCAGCAGAATACGCCCCGCCGCATATGGACCGCGACCAGCATGTCATGATCTGCCACACCTCCGGCACCACCGGATTCCCGAAGGGGGTCCTGCACGGCTCGGACAGTTTCATTCTTGCGGCCAAAGGCCAGATGCGGATCCAGTTCATCACCCGGCGCAACCCGGTAATGTTTGCAGGCTGGATGAACCACCATATCAGCCAGGCCGGCTGCATCACCGCGCTGGCGGCCGGTGTGCAGACCCATGTCGTGACGGATCTCAGCGCCAATCACATCCTGCAGTCGGTCAGCGACTGGCAGCCGCGCCTGTTCTTTGCCTTTCCGGATATCTATCAGAATATGTGCCAGGCCGGCCTGGACAATTACAACCTGTCCTCGGTCCGGATGTGGATGTCCAGCGGCGACGCCATGCATGAGCACCACATCCGGCAGCTGACGGCCAAGGGCGCCTTTCTGCGCCTGTTCGGCAAACCGCTGGTCAGTTCCCTGTTCATGGAGTTTTTCGGGACTTCCGAAATCGGCTTTGCGGCATTGGTGAAGATCAGCGAACGGCGGACCCGGAACTATGGGCGGCTGGTGGGGCGGCCGACACCGGCCAGCCCGGCGGTGAAAATAGCCGATGCCGAAGGGCGCCGCCTGCCGGCCCACAAGGTGGGGCGCATGATGGTCAAGGGGCCGACGCTGTTCAAAGGCTATTGGAACCAGCATGACCGGACCCATGACGTGGTCCGCGACGGCTGGTGGTGGACCGGCGATGTCGGGTTCCGCGACAATTTCGGGCGGTTCTACCAGATCGACAGGGATGTCGACACGGTGAACACGGGCCAGGGCCCGGTTTACGGTCTGCCGGTTGAGGAAGAAGCGCTGAAACTGCCGTCGGTGCGGGAAGCCGTGCTGGCGGCGCGCCCGGCCGCCGGCGCGGACGAGGCGGTGCTGCTGCTGCAGATGGCGCCGGGACATGCGGCCAGCCCCGCGGACCTGCTGGCGGCGCTGCAGGCAAACTGCAGCTGGGCGGCACATCTGTCGGAGGTGGTTATCATGCCGGAAGGCACCGTGCCGCCGCGCGGGCTGACAGGAAAGGTGCTGAAACGCGAAATCCGCGAACAGCTGCGGCAGCAGCCCGCAGCGGACGCCGCTGAGCCGCAGCCGCCGGCCGGCAAGCCTGCCGCTGCCAAGGACCTGGCCGATGCCTGAACGCCATCGGATGACGACGCTGAACCGCATCTACATCTATTATGAAAAGATGCTCGCCCGGCAGGGGCTGAACGGCAATTCCTGCGATTGGTTCGAACTGGAAAACGCGCCGGACCTGGACATTCTGCGCCAGGCCGCGGCCTCGGTGGCCCGGCGGCATGCGGCGCTGCAGGCGGCCGGGTCCTTTGCCGGGGCGGCCGGGTGGAGCTGGGCGCGCAACCCCGAGGCACAGCCGGAGATACGCTATGTGCGCACGCGGGGGCGGTGCCCGGAGCAGGCCGCCGACCAGCTGGTGCCGCAGAATGTCTGGGGAGAGCCGCTGGATCACGCCAACGGCCCGCCGTGGCGGATTTTTGTCACGGAATATGACGACCTGACCATCCTGCAGAGCGTCACCAGCCATATCTATACCTGCGGAAAATCCGCCAACCTGATCTCGGTTCAGCTGGTCAGCGCCTACGGGGCGCTGATGCGCGGGGAAAGCCCCGATGAAAGCCCGGCCGGGGTTGCGGACCGGGCGAATGCCAAACTGTTCATGCCCCGATGGTCCGCCTGGCGCCATCTGCGCTCCTTTGCGGCCACGATGCTGGACATGCTGCGCGAGACGGTGACGGCCCCGGTGGCCCTGGCGGGCAACAGCAGCAGCAAGCTCAGGCGCGGACGGACCCGGGTGCGCTTTGAAGACCTTGGCCCCGAGGTCTGGCAGCAACTGCGCCAGTTTGCCCGCTCCGAACAGATGAGCCGGCATCCATTCTACATTGCCGCCTGGGTTGAGGCGATCACGGCCTACAATGCCGCCCGGGGGCAAAAGCCAAAGGGCAAGGTCAAGCTGATCGACAATTTCTCGCTCAGACCGTTCTCGGACCAGGACCTGAACGGCTACTACGACCTATGCGCCGTGCCTTACGCAATCGAGGTTCCGTCCGGCCCGTCGAACCGGGCGCAGCGTGAGCGGATTTTCGAAATGGTGGAAACCCTGCGCAAAGGCAAGGTGCTGGATGACCTTACCCGCTATGCCTTTTACCACAAGGTGATCGCCTTCCTGCCCAAGGTTCTGGCAACCAGGCTGGTGCTGATGCTGGTGGTCAAATCGCCGTTCATTCTGTCCAACATCGGCCCCGTTCCGCCGCAGATTCTGAACACGGGCGCGTTGCAGACCCGCCGGTACTTCAGCTTTCCGCAGCTGTTTCCACCGGGCAAGATCATGCTCTTGATCACCACGGCACCAGACAGTTTGCGGGCGGTCTTCCTGTGGGACGAGGACGCGGTGTCCTGTGCGGAAATGGAAAATGAAATGATCCCCGCCTTCAAGGACGCTCTGGCGCGCTCCATCGGGCTTGGAGCCGCCGCCAGCCGGCCGCAGGCTGCGGAATGACCGGCGGCAAGTCGCTGCCGCTGCTGTGGTCGGACGGCGAATTCCTGTCGCCCGGCAGCCCGGTTTATGCCGCAACCGAACGGGGCGCCGCGCTTGGCGATGCGGTGTTCGACACGGTGCTGTGCCTGGGCGGGAAGGCGGTGCTGCGGCAGGCCCACCAGCGGCGGCTGGAACACTCGGCCGATTTCTTTGCCCACCGCGCCGACGGCCGCCTGATCGCCGCCGCCTATGATCTCAGCGCGGAAACCGGCGAAGCCGCGGTCCTGCGGGTGTCGATCAGCCGCGGCGCGGGCGCGCGCGGGCTGGCGACCGACCTGTCGCAGTACAGCCGGGTGACAGCCATGCTGTCCCCCCTGCCGCCGTCGCTGCAATTCCAGCCGGTGGCTCTGGACATCGCCGCTGCCGCAAGAAACGAGACGTCGGCTCTCAGCCAGTGGAAAACCGCGTCCTCCTATCTCGACGCGGTTCTGGCCACCGGAGCGGCCCGCCAAAAGGGGCTGGATGATGCGCTGTTCCTGAACACCCGCGGCTTTGCCGCCTGCACCACGATGGCGAACATCTTTGCCGTCATGGGACGCCGGCTGATCACCCCGCCGGTGCATGACGGGGTCTTGCCCGGGGTGACACGGGGGCTGCTTTTGTGCCTGGCGGCCGACGCAGGGCTGGCCGCCGAAGAAGCCTCTCTCACCGCGCGGGACCTGCAGACCGCCGACGAGGTCTTTGCCTGCAACAGCCTGCGGCTGATCATGCCGGCAACCAATATGGGCGGGGCCTCGCTTCGGTTCCGCAGCGTCCTGGCCCGGCTGCTGCGGGACAGGATCGCACAGGAAACCGGTTCCATGCCGGCCCCGCCGGACTGGGCCGCGGATTAATCCGCGGCCGCCAGTTCCTGCTGCATCAGCACGCGGCTGGTTTCCGCAATGCTTTCATCAATCGGGCGGAAGCTGAGGCCCAGCAGCGCCTGCGCGCGCGCGCAGGAGACTTCCGGTGCAGCGCCCAGATGCGGCAGGACATTCTGCAGAACCGGGTCGAATTTCGCCGCAGCCCGCACCATCGAATCCGGAGCAATGCCGGTTTTGATGGCCCGGCTCGGGAACTGCTTGGCAATCACCCTTGCGATTCCAGCCATCGTCCGGGTTTCACTGGCCGCAATGATCCGTTGCCCGCAAGCGCCGTTGCGCAGCAGAGCCAGCACATGGGCTTCGGCCGCATCGCGGACATCGACACAGGGGAAACCGGCATTGGGCAGCGCCGGATCGCGGCCTCTCAGGAACCGCTGAATGACCCCGACAGAGGTCGCGCCGCTGCTGCCGATGGGCGGTCCGAAGGCAAGCCCGGGGTTGATCACGGTCATCTCCAGCCCCAGTTCGCCAGCCAGCGCCCAGGCCCGGCGCTCTGCGTTCAGTTTCGACAGCGCGTAGGCATCCGTGCGGGGATCATCGGGGCAGCTCCAGTCGCTTTCGTCGTACCGCAAACGCCCCGGCGCAAGCGGTGTCATCGTGACCGCAGCAATGGAAGACGTCACCACAACACGGCGTGTGCCCTGGGCTGCGGCCGCACGCAGCACCCGTTCGGTGCCTTCCGCCGCCAGTTTCACCAGATGCTGGGGATTCCGCGGCGGCCGGTCCGGAAAGGGCGAGGCCGTGTGAATGATGGCCCGGCACGAGTGGGCAGCCAGGTCCCAGCCGCTGTCAGCGGTCAGATCGGCCTCAATGAATTCCACCGGGAGGCTGTCCTTGCCCAGATATTCCTGCAGCGCGGCCCGCACCGGACCGGCTTTCCGGATGTCGCGCAGGGTGAGCACCACCCGGAATCCGCGGGCAAGCAGCGCCGCAGCCACATGGCGGCCAAGATAGCCGCCGCCGCCGGTGACGCAAATGCGGTCTCCGGGCGCGATTGAAAAGTCCTCGAGGCTGTCCTCAGGCATACGCGGTTTTCCTTTGTTGATAAACGCTGTCCGGACGCCGGTCAGGCGGTCAGGCGGATCGTGTTTTCGGCCGGCTCGACCCGGACCCGGGCAACGGCGATGGTCATATTGCCGCAGCGCCAGGGTTTGCCCAGAACCTGCAGATCATACCCGCGCGGGATCAGGATCCGCGCATAGATAAACAGCGGCATCAGCAGCAGGAACTCCGACAGACCCTGCCGCTGGCCAAACTGGTAGATCCGGCTGGTGATGGCGTCGATCGCCTCCGACCGCTCGGCGCTGTTCAGCGACCGGCAAACACCGAACCGGGTTGCCTCCCAGACGCGGTCGCTTTTGGGCAGCGGGCCGTCATATTCCTGCGAGAAACTCTTTTCGATCATATAGGTGCACGAGGTCGGCAGCAGGCGCGAGACGCCGACCACCTCATCCGCGTTGTTGATGCACAGCACGTATTCCGTGGCCGGCGTGTCGAATTCGTCGAATTCCATGCCGCCGTAGCTGTTCAGATCCCAGCCCAGACGTTCGACGAAAATCTGATGCCGCAGCTTGAAATGCGCGCGCCAGTAATGCGCGTATTTCCCGATATTCTGATTGTTCACGATGATAGTCCGCATGTCATCCAAGCCCCGCTTCCCGGAATTTGAATGGCAGTGTTAGGACGATCCCGGCAGCAGTAAACACTGTAACCTGATAGTTGCACGCGGGCCCGGCAGCCCTGACCGGGGATGCCGGGATTCGGCCCGCCCTATTGCTGCGAATCCAGAAAGGCGCGCAGCGCACGGCCTGACCCGGCCGGCTGGTCCAGCATCGGCACATGGCCGCACTCGTCCAGCCAGACCAGCTGCGCATCCGGCAGGGCCTTTGCCAGAACAGGCGCGCCGCTGGGATCGAAAATCCGGTCTTCGCGGCACCAGACGATCAGGCTCGGCTGTGTGATGCGGCCGGCAAGCTCCTGCAGCGGAACCGCAACCGAGCCGTTGACTTCCTTCCAGATCCGCCGGTTTGCCTTGGCATTGGCAATCTCCTGCCCTGCCCAGAGATCTTCAATCACTGCAGGCACATAAGGTTTTTCCGGGAACAGCAATGCGTTGCGCTGCTCAAAGGCTTCCGGACTGTCGGCCACCAGGGTTTTCTGCTCTGTCCGCATTGCCGCCTCAAACTTGCTTTCGCGCGGGGAACTGACGCCGACAGGGCTGCCGATGAAGGCAACACTGGCGACCCGTTCCGGAAACTGCGTGGCAAGCAGGCCGGCGATCTGCCCCCCCATCGAATTCGCTGCCAGATGAAAGCGCTCCACTCCGAGCGTGTCCAGCACAGCCATGAGGTTCTGCGCCTGCTCGGCATAGGCGTATTCCCCTTCCGGCAGGACGGAATTGTCCCCGAACCCCGGCAAATCCAGCGCAATAACGTGGTAGTCTCCGCTCAGCTGCCGGGTCATGTCGATCCAATGTTCCTTTCGGGCGAAGATACCGTGCAGCAGGACAACCGTTTCCCCCTCGCCGCCTTCCAGATAGTGCACAGTTCCGGCCTTTGTTTCTGCCTGTTTCGCCGACAGCCCGCTCACATAGACAAAGGCGGAGATCATCGCCCGGGCGCTCTGCGCCGGCCAGACCCGCAAGGCGGCGGCGGCGGCAAGGCCGGTCAGCAGGAGGGCGGTTGCAAGGATGAAGAGTTTCTTGGCCATCTGAAGTCGGGTCTCCGCTGTGGGATGCTTTACCCAAAAGTGTGATCCTGACTCGGAAATGCAACCCTGAGTGATCAATTGCTGCTGCATCGGCATATTTCCCCGGCACCCCGCCTAGCAGATCTGCGCAAGGTCGCGCCACAATTATAAGTTGCACGGAAGGCCGGCCTGAAATACCTTGGCGTCAGATTAATTCATTTAGGATTTGGTGATGCAGAATGCTGTTTCTAGCGGATGCAACCCGCGCAGTTCCATCGTGGACAGCCTATTCAGCGAACTTCAGGAAAACACGGATTTCGAATATTTCGCCGCCTGCCACATAACCGCGGAAACCACGCGCGGCATCAATGCGGCGCAGCAGAACATGAAGACAAACTTCCCCGCCGAATGGACGGATCATTACCGCAGCTCCGGCCTGATCGGCTCTGACCCTGTTATCCAGTTCGCCCCCCGCACTAGCCGGGCAATTTGCTGGCAGACGGTGCGGAACTGTGCAGCGTTCCAAAAGAAACATGATGCGGTTTACAAGGCGGCCAGCGATTTCGGCATTCATTCCGGGGTGCTGCTGTCTTCGCGCCAGTTCGATGGCAGCATTCAGATTATTTCCTTCTCAAGCTCGCGGAAGAAAGCATATTCGGACAAGGACTTGTCCCGTGCCTCCTACTACGGCCAGCTGATCGGGCACGCGGTAAGCAGCACAGTTCCGCCTGAAGACGAAGGCCAGGCAACCGGCGGGATTTCTCCCCGGGCACTGGAATGCCTGCAGCTTGCAGCATTGGGCAAATCTTCGGCGGAAATTGAGATCATACTCAACATCAGCCGGCATACAGTCGATTTCCACATCAAAAACGCGATGGCTGCCCTGGACGCAAATACCAGAACCTTCGCCGTGGTCCGGGCGGTGCAGCAGGGCCTGATCCTTCCGTGTTGACAGTGATCGGCCGGGTTGCTCCGCGGCAAAGGCCGGCGGCGGCCCATCGGCTTCGCTTTTGCCGGGCCAGCGGGACACGCTGCGCAAGGACCCGGCCCGCCGCGACCCGCAGGGCGAGATCCGGCGCCGCGCCGGACAGGGCCGCGTCCGCGGCTTGCAGCCAGCCCCCCCGTCACCTACGGTCTGTTCTGCCAGATCTGCGCGAACCGGGACATGAAAGCACCACCTCCAGCCACCCTGCCGCCCGCCACCGCCCTGCGCCTGCTGGGCGGCTGGCTGGCCGTTCTGATCGTGGCAGCCGGGCTGTCGGCGCTGCTGGAACGCCACAAGCTGCTGGCCGAGCTGCAGACCGAGGCGCACAGCCTGCACCGCCTCGCGTCGCAGCGCGCCGACCAGCACGATGCCCATCTGACCTCCCTGTCGGCGCTGGCCACCGCCGGAGAGGAGGTGCGGCGCGACCTGTTCCTCGATGTCGGCGCCACCATCCTGCGGTTCTACCCGCGCATCACCGCCATTGATCTGGTGCCGCTTGCGGGCGGCGCCTCCCTGACCAGCCGCGCCGGCCTGCCGGAGGAAACCGCGGCCCTGATCGGCAGCGCCGCGCGGGCCTCCAGCGGGCAGCTGATGCTGGCCGCCGCCCCCGGCGCGCCGGACCACTACCTGCTGGTCAAGCGCAGCCCCAACTCTGACAACGCACGCTTCGGCCTGGCGCTGCAGATCGAGGCCGCCGCGCTGCTGGCCTCCGACAGCAGCTTCTGGTCCCGGCCTTCGGTGTTCAGGACCCTGCATCTGCCCGATGGCACCGCCCTGCCCGGCAGCGGCCCGGCCGCGGATGCGCAGTTCGCAAAACCGCTCGGCAGCGCCTCCCAGCCGCTGCGCTTCGCGGCCGGAATTTCGCCGGGCCTGGCCGACCTGCTTCCGCCGCACCGGCTGCTGGCGGTGGCGGGCCTCACCACCCTTTTGTACCTGATCACCGCGCTTGGCCTGCGCCAGCTGATGCGGGCGCGGCAGGCGGAAACCCAGGCCCGGCTGAGCGCCCAGGACGCCCGCCTCGCCCATGCCTCGCGGGTCAACGCCCTGGGCGAGATGGCCAGCGGCATCGCGCATGAGCTGACCCAGCCGCTGACCGCCATCCTCAGCCAGGCGCAGGCCGGGCGGCACCTGGCGGCCCGCGGCGGCGCGGACCAGACCGCCCCGGTGTTCGAGGGCATCGCCAGCCAGGCCAAACGCGCCTCCGCCATTCTCGGGCGGCTGCGCAACTGGACCCGGCCGCGCAACGACCCCGCCGGGCCGGTGCCGGTGCCCGAGGCCGTCCGCGGCGTCGAGCTGCTGCTGCGCCCCGAGGCCGGGCGCGCGGGCATCCGCCTCGCGGTGGATCCGGGGCCGCCGTCGCTGACCGTCCGCGCCGATCCCGTCGAGCTGGAGCAGATCCTGTTCAACCTGGTGCGCAACGCCATCGAGGCCGCCTCGGAAAGCGATGAGAAACAGGTCTCGCTCACCGCGCGGCACAGCGGCGGCGGGGTGCTGATCGAAGTTGCCGACAGCGGCCCCGGCGTGCCGCCGGACATCCGCCCGCACCTGTTCGAACCTTTCGTCACCGGCAAACCGGACGGCACCGGCCTGGGCCTTGCGCTCTGCCAGCGGCTGGCCGAACGCATGGGCGGCGATCTGTCGCTTGGTACGGATGCGCCGCAAACCCTGTTCCGCCTGCGCCTGCCGGACGCCCGGGCCCGCCCGGCGGAGGCCGCGGAATGAGCGGTCCGGTCTATCTGGTGGATGATGACGACGCGGTGCGCGAGGCGCTTTCGCTGCTGCTGCGCACCGTCGGCATCGAGGTCCGCAGCTTTGCCGCCCCGGAATCGTTTCTCAGCGCTCTTGCCGCGCTGCCGCCGGGCTGCCTGATCCTCGACATCCGGATGCCGGTGATCTCCGGCCTCAAGCTGCAGGAACAGCTGCGCGCGCAGGGCGTGAACTGGCCCACCGTGGTGATCAGCGGCCACGGCGATATCGAGGCCTGCCGCCGCGCCTTCCGCAGCGGCGCCATCGACTTTCTCAGCAAGCCGGTGGACGAGCACGACCTGATCGACGCCATCCAGCGCGGCCAGGCCGAACTGGAGCGCAGCAGGCGCCGGGCCTGCGAAACCGGCGAGGCCCGGCGCCTGCTGGCGCGGCTCACCGGACGCGAGACCGAAGTGCTGGAGATGATCGCCAAGGGCCTGACCACACGGCAGATCGCCGGGGTGCTGGAGCTGTCGCCGCGCACCGTCGACAGCCACCGTGCCGCCATCGGCACCAAGGCCGGCACCACCTCCGCCGCCGAGTTGACCCGGCTGTGGCTGGAGGGGCGCGGCACGCCGTAGACCCGCCTGAACCGCTGCAGGCCCTAACAATTGCCAGGCTGCGGACACGCCGGCGGCCTGCACCGGCCGCGCAGGCGGACGATGCCGCGGAAACCGCCGAAATCATCCGCGCCACGGCGCACGGGGGCAGACCGTCAAGATAGCTCAGTTAGCTGGTGCTGGCTTTTCCGGAACTGGCTGGGCGTTGCCCCCTCCTGCTGCCGGAAGGCGCGTTCAAACGCAGACACTTCGGAATATCCCAGCCGCTCGGATATATCGTGCAGCTGCGCCCCGGGCGCCAGCAGCATGCGCTTGGCAATCTCCATCCGGCAGCCTGCCAGCAGCCGGGAGAACCTCTGCCCTTCGTCCTCCAGCCGGCGCCGCAGGGTGCGGCGCGACATGCCCAGGGCAGCGGCGATGGCGGTCTGCTCAAAGCTTTCGCGGCCGATCCGCATCAGCAGTTCGCGGCGCACCCGCACCGCAACCGGCGCCGCGCGCTCGCTTTGCCGGGCGGTGCGGACAATCGATTGCGACGCCGCCTTGAACGCCGGGTTTTCGCAGTCCGCCAGCGGCAGGTTCAGCACCCCGGCGGAAAACACCAGCGTGTTCGACGCGGCGGCATACTGCACCGGGCAGTGCGGCCCGGCGGTGCTGCGGCTGTGCAATGCGCTTGATTCGTGCTCCAGCGACAGCCGTTCCGGCCGCCAGTCCGGCCCGGTGGCGGTGCGGATCAGACTGTGGAACACCGACAGCGTCAGCTCGGCATCCTGCTGCCGCGGCCAGATGCTGGTATCGAGGATCCGGTAGGTCAGCAGCGCCTTGTCCGCCTCCACCGTCAGCCGCAGTTCCGAGTCGCTTTGCACCATCGGAAAGGCACTGCGGAACAGCGACAAGGCAGCCCCCAGCGTCGGCGCCTGCTTGATGAATTCCCCAAGCGTGCCAAGGTTTTGCAAATCGAAGACCGAGCCGACCCGCCAGCCGAAATCAGGCAGGCCGAGCTGTGCGGAAGCATGTTCACAGAAGTCCACGAACTTCTTCAGGCCGATCTCGCCATCCAGGTCCTCCGGGCCGATCCTGGCGCTGCGGAAAATACTGTCCGCATCGCCGTTCATGAATTCGACGGCCCGCAGCGGGTCGTTCAAGGTAGAGGCCGAAATCCGGGGCTGGTAGGTGTGTGGCATCGCGCAGTTCCTCAGGATTGCGCCAGAATACCGCAAAAACCCGGCATTCCAGAAAAATTGCCGCAAGCGGGACCTAGGCCGCCGATTCTGTCCGGAAATGTCGTCTTGTTGTCCGGAAGTGTCCGCCACAAGAGGCGGTCTGCCGGGGCACCCTGGCTGAATGGCACCTCAAACAGGCACCTTTGATATTGCGATTGCAGGCGGCGGCCCGGCCGGGTCGGTGGCGGCGGTGCTGCTGGCCCGGGCCGGGTTCCGCGTGGCGCTGGCGACCCTGCCGCCGCGCGGCCCCCGGTTCGAGGGCCTGTCCGCCCGCGTCGCTGCGATCCTGGCGCGGCACCGCCTGCCGCTGGCCGGGATCGGCCCGGCGGCGCAGCGCCATGTCAGCTGGGGGGCGTTCCAGGGCGGGCAGAACAGCGAGCATCCGGCCGACCGCAGCCGGTTCGACGCCGGGCTGCTGGCGGCCGCGCAGGCCGAAGGTGCCACCGTTGTTTTTCAGGCGGTGGCCGGCGTGCACCCGGACAAGGGCGAAATCCGCCTGGCCAATGGCCAACGCCTTGCCGCCCGGCTGCTGTTCGAAGCCCGCGGCCGCCGCGCCCCGCGCCAGTCCACGGAATTGAACCGGGCGGAGCTTATCGGGCCGGACACGATTTCCGTTGCTGGTTTTGTGCCGCCGCGCGCAGGGAGCATGGATTCTCCGCGGATCGAAGCGCTGCCCGGCGGCTGGATCTGGTCGGTGCCGATGGACGGCGGCCGGCTATGGCTGCAGGCGGTGGGCGGTGCGGCGTCGCTGGGCCGGACGCGCGGCAAATCAGCTGTGGCGGCACTGTGGAATACGGTGCAGCGGGACACTCCCCTGCCCCGCCGTCCCGCCGTGCACGCCATCGCGCCGCGGCTGGCGGCGCCGGATCTGGACCCGCGCTGCCCGCGGCTGGGCGATGCGGCAGTGGCGCTGGATCCCTTGTCGGGGCATGGCATGTTCTGGGCGGTATCCTCGGCGCTGATGGCGGTGCCCATCGCACGGGCACTGCTGGCGGGGGAGGCGGCGCTGGCCCGCGACTTCTACCGCAACCGGGTGGCAGAGACCTTTTGGCGGCAGGCCCGGGTGGGGCGGGATTTCTACCGCGAGGCGCAGTTTCAGACTCCGTTCTGGCAGCAGCGCGCGGCCTGGCCCGATGATGCGCCGGCCCATGATACGGACATCCGCCCGCATGTCGGCACCCGGGTTGTGGTGCAGGACGGGCAACTGGCGCGGCGCGAGGTGCTGATCACCCGCGAGGCCCCCGGCGGCGCGGCCTTTGCCGCCGGGCAGGAGATCGTGCCGCTGCTGCGCCGCCTGAATGGACGGCCGCTGCCGGACGCGGCCCGCTTTCACCGCTCAGTTCTGCCCGAGGCGCCGCCGCGGGCGGCCCGGGCGATCCATCAATGGCTTTTGTCGCAAGGCTTCACCGAGGGGGCGCAGATCCCCTGGGACACTGCAAACAGGGAGACTGATCCATGCAACTACGACCCCGCAGCCTGACGGCTGCACTTCTGATATCAGCCGCTGGCGCGGCGCCAGCGCTGGCCGGCGAAGAGCTGCTGCAGAACATCTGCACCGCCTGCCATACCGGCGAAGACGGCGGATTGACCCGCATCAGCGGCCAGCGCAAAACACCCGAAGGCTGGATGATGACTATCGTGCGGATGCAGCAGGCGCACGGGCTGGAGATCAGCGCCGGGGACCGCCGCGCCATCGTGCAGCATCTGGCGGACAGCCAGGGCCTGGCGCCGTCCGAGGCCGCGCCGTTCCGCTATGCGCTGGAGAAAGACCCGAACGCGCAGGAGAGCTTTGACGAGCCTTTTGCCTCGATGTGCGCGCGCTGCCACACCGGCGCGCGGGGTCTGCTGCAGCACCGCACCGCGGAGGAATGGACGCTGCACATGGATTTCCATGTCGGCCATTTCCCCACCATCGAATACCAGGCGCTTGGCCGCGACCGCGAGTGGTACAAGATCGCCCGGACCGAGATCGCCGGTTATCTGGCGGAACAGAACCCGCTGGAAACCGCCGCCTGGACGGACTGGCAGGCTGCGGAGAAGCAGCCGGTGGCGGGCGACTGGGTGGTGATGACCGACCTGCCCGGCATCGGCGAGGCCTACGGGCGGCTGACGGTGAGCGGTGACGCTTCCCCCTATCAGGTCTCGGGCGAATTCGTGACGGCGGACGGCACCGCGCATCCCGCCTCCGGCCAGATGAACCTTTATACCGGCTATGAATGGCGCGCCAATCTCGACATCGGCGGCACCTCTTACCGTCAGGTGCTGGCGCTGTCGGAGGATGGCAACGCCCTGCAGGGCCGCCAGTTCGACCGCAGCAACGACGCCCTGGGCGCGCCGCTGAGCGGTGTGCGGGAGGGTGCGGGCAGCGTCATTCTGGGCACCGTCCCCTCTGCCGTTCCGGCGGGGGAGGCTGAGGTGCAGGTGGTCGGCACCGGGCTGGACGGTCTGGACAGCTCCAGCGGCGAGGCAACGGCAAATGGCTTTGGCGCGGCATTGTCGCTGGCGGCGGAGGGCAACGGCGTTGTCACCTTCAGCGCAGGCGGGGCCGAGGGGCAGATCGCGCATTACACCTCGGTCGACAGCATCCGTGTGGAGCCGGAATTCACCATCGCCCGGGTCGGCGGCGGCGGCGGTGAAGGGCCGGAAGCGGTGCCTGCCTATTTCAACGCGGTTGGCATGTGGAACGGCGCCGACGGCAAGCCCGGAACCGAGGACGACGTCCGCATCGGCCGCATTGAGGCGCAGTGGACCGTTGCCAATGCGCATGAGCACGCCGCCCACATGAAGGACACCGAATTTGCAGGCGGCATGCAGGCCAACGGCATCTTCATGCCCGCCATGGCCGGTCCCAACCCCGACCGCCCGTTCAGCGCCAACAACGCAGGCGAGCTGAAGGTGCAGGCCGAGGCGATGGGCCAGCAGGCGGAGGCCATGCTGATCGTCACCGTGCAGCGCTTCATCGATCCGCCGATCCGCTGAAGCACAGGGAGAAAACCCATGAAAGATTTCCATTATCAGCCAGCCAATGCGCACCGGGTCGCGATCGAAGGGCGCGAGGTGCTGTTCCATGTCCCCACCACTTCGATCTTCGAGATGGACGGCACCGACCGCGACATCCTCGACTACGCCGCGCAGGAGCAGGCGTTCTCGATGGACGAGTTCGAGGCGCGGTTTGCGGCTGCGGATGCGGCGGCACGGCTCGACGGGCTGGTGCGGCTCGACATCATCAACGACGGCCGCCCGCTGCAGCCGGAACGCCCGCCGATCGAGATCGAGAATTTTCCGCTGACGACCATCGTTCTGAACGTCAACACCGGCTGCAACCTGGCCTGCTCCTATTGCTACAAGGAGGATCTGGCGGTGCCCTCCAAGGGCCAGAAGATGGCCTTTGACACCGCGCGCAAGTCGGTGGAGATGCTGATGGCGGAAAATCCGGACCGCGACAGCTACAACGTGGTGTTCTTCGGCGGCGAGCCGCTGTCGAACCAGCCTCTGATCCGCCAGGTGGTGGACTGGGCCGAGCCGCATTTCGCGGCCTTTGGCAAGGCGGTGAACTTCAGCCTCACCACCAATGCCACCCTGCTGACCGAGCCGCTGATCGACTGGCTGGACGCGCACAAGTTCGGCCTAACGGTGTCCATCGACGGCCCCAAGGCGCAGCACGACCTCAACCGCAAGACGGTCGGCGGCAAGGGCACCTATGATGCGGTCGCCGCCAAGGCGCGGCTGCTGCTGTCGCGCTATAAATCCAAGCCGGTCGGCGCCCGTGTCACCCTGACTGCGGGGATCACCAACATCGTTGAAATCTGGGACCACCTGATCAACGACATCGGTTTTGCCGAAGTGGGCTTCTCGCCGGTCACCTCGGGCGACATGGATGCCTTCAACCTCAACGGTGCCGAGCTGCTGGAGGTGTTCGAGGGCATGAAATCCTTGGGCCGGCTCTATGTCGAGGAGGCGCTGAGGGGCCGCAACATCGGCTTTTCCAACATGCACCAGATGATGAACGACCTCTACGAAGGCCGCTCCAAGGCGCTGCCCTGCGGTGCCGGTGTGGGCATGCTGGCGGTCAATCACGATGGCGCGCTGAACCTGTGCCACCGGTTCACCGGATCGGAAATGGACCAGTTCGGCACCGTCGACGAGGGCATCAAGCGCAAAGAGCTATCGGGGTTCATCAAGGCGCGCTCCGACCGCACCGAGAAGGGATGCGCCAGCTGCCGCATCCGCAACCTGTGCGCCGGCGGCTGCTATCATGAAAGCTATGCCCATTTCAGCGACCCGATGATGCCGACCTACCACTACTGCGACCTGATGCGCGACTGGATCGATTTCGGCGTCGCCGCCTATGCCCGGCTGATCGCCCAGGCACCGCAGTACTTCCACCAACACGTTGCGCCGAGGAGGGCGTTTGGAAAATGAAACCGCTCAATCAGAAAGCCGAACGCGTCCAGCAGGCCGCCGCCGAAGGCCAGATGGAAGAGGTCCGCGCCATGCAGACCGTGACCGCGGGCTGTGCCACCACCTTTGATCCCGGCTGGGAGGTCGATCCCTTCGGCGGCCTCGCCGCCCTGTGCCAGCCGATGGAGGCCGATCTTTACGGCTGCTCCGACCCCTGCTGGTGGCCCGCGCAGGTGCCTGACATCATGGTCAACCACCAGAACTGGGACGAAGGCGCCCCCAACGCCGCCAAGGACTGGCGCGCGCTTGGCACCACCTACCCCAATGACGCCGAAACCTGAGGAGACCCGCATCATGAAAACCGCGCTTTTTGCTGCTGCCGCGCTGGTTGCCGGCGCCCTGCCGCTGGCCGCTGGCGACCTTCTGGTGACGGTGGCCCGGCCCTCTAACCTCTATGTTTTTGATGCCGAAGGCCGCTCGGTCAAATCCGACTGCGACCTGGGGGCGAATGTGACCCCCGGCGTCATTGCCATGTCGCCGGACAACCGCATCGCCTATGTGCTGCTGAACCACTGGCAGGACGTGGTCGGCGTCGATATCGAGACCTGTGAAAAGGTCTTTCACGCCGCCCAGTCCGAGGGCGATGTGACCCGCCGCTCGCTAGCCTCGCTCGCCGTCTCCAAGGACGGCAGCCAGATCTACACGGTGCGCAATCCGGTGCGCAAAAACATCGACCGCTACGAGGTGATGCAACCGGAATTTGCCGTCTATGACGCCGGTGCCGGGCTGGAGGCGCAGCCCGCTGCGGTGTTCGAGGCGCCGCGCCGCTCCACCCTGATGGCCAGCGACCGCACCGGCCAGGTCTATGTCGCGGGCCATGAGATCTACCGGGTTGACCCCAGCAATGGCGAAACCGAGGTGGCGATTGCCAATGCCAGCTGGGACCGCCCGACCTACAGCCCGCCGGATGTGCTGGCCTTCTGGCCCACCGGCAGCCAGAACGACGAGATGCTGCTGATGTACACCGCGGCGGTCTTCAGCGACGAAACCCAACAGGAGATGGCAGATTTTGTCTGGGGCTACCAGTCGGTCGATCTGACCACCGGCGAGACCGAGATCGCCGATTTCGCCTCCTTCGAGGTGCTGATGTTCTCCGCCGTCCGCAGTGCCACGGACCCCAAGCACCTTTATGGCGTCTATACCCAGCTCTCCAAGCACAACCTGGAGACTCGCGAACTGGTCAAGCGGGTGGACCTGCCGCACACCTATTACGTCATCAACGTGTCCAGCGACGGCAAGGAAATCTACGTCGGCGGCACCAATGACGACATCGGCATCTACGACAGCGAAACGCTGGAGCGCGTGGGCGAGATCCGCATGCCCTCCGGCGGGGATATGTCGGTCTCCACCCTGCACGTCGTGCCGCAGGGATGAGCGGGCCTGCCGCCAGACTCTCCCCCCAGCCGGGCGGCCCTGCTGCCGCCCGGGCCTGGCCGCGCCTGCGGTTCCGCGCAGGTGCGGCGCTTTTCACATCCTCCACCGCGGGCTGGCTGCTGCCGCTGCTGCACCCGCACCGGCGCCGGCTGGCGCTGCTCTTGCTGATCAGCTTTGCCGCCGCCGCCCTCGGCCTGCTGCCGCCCTATATCAGCAAGCTGGTGATCGACCGCGGACTGATGGCGGGGGATGCCTCGCAGCTCGTGGTCTGGTCGCTGGCGCTGTTTGCCATCGGCCTGCTGGCCACCGCCACCGGCGCGCTCAGCACTATCCTGCATATGCGCGCCTCGGTGCGGATGCTGGCACGGCTGCGGCAGAAACTGCTGTCGCGGCTGGCCGCCAAGCCGGCCGGCTGGTTTGCCACCCAGCGCGCGGGAGAGCTGCTGGCGCGGGTCGACGGCGACGCGGCCGAAGTGCAGAAATTTGCCTTCAACGCGGTGCTCGGCGGCTCCTCGGCGCTGATCCGGCTGATTGGCGGCTCGGCAATGCTGATGCTGCTGGACTGGCGGCTGGGGCTGCTGACGGCGCTCTTGGCCCCGGCTGAGCTGCTGTTCCTGATCTGGGCACGGCCCCGCACCGAACGCCATGCCGCCGCGGTGCGCGAGATGCAGGGGCGGTACAGCGCGGGTCTGTCGGAAGCCCTGTTCGGCCTGCCCGCGCTGCAGGCCGCCCGCGGCACCCTCTGGGCCGAGCGGCGCAGCCTGCGCGACCACGCCGGGCTGAACCAGCGGCTGATCGCCCAGAACCTCTGGGGCGAATTCACCCGCGCGGTGCCGGTGCTCTTGTCGGCACTGACCCGCTCCGCGGTGTTTCTGGCCGGCGGGCTGATGGTAATCCGCGGCGACTGGCCGCTGGGCTCGCTGATCGCCTTCATCGCCTATATGGGTTTCATGACCGGGCCGATGCAATCGCTGCTGGGCCTGTGGCACGCGCAGGCACGGGTCAAGGTGGCCGCGGCGCGGCTGGACGCGGTGATGCAGCCCCCGGCCCGCGCAAAAACCGCCTGTTTCTCCCCCGCGGGCTATGCCCTGCGCCTGGACGCTGTGACCGTGGCACGCGGCGGGGCGGCGCCGATCGGCCCGCTCAGCCTGACTGTTCCGGAAGGCACCCGTTTGGCCCTCAAAGGCCCCAGCGGCGCAGGAAAAACCTCGCTGATCGCGGTGCTGTGCGGGCGCGCGCAGCCGCTGTCCGGGCGGGCCGCCCTGGGCGGCGCGGACCTGCGCCGGCTCGGCGGCGGCGCCCTGCCGGAACGGGTAGCCTACGCCGGTCAGCGGCCCTTCACCCTGCGCGCCAGCCTGCGCGACAACCTGTTCCAGAGCCGCGCCTTCTGGGCCACCCCCGGCAGTGAACCCCGGGTCTGGGAGCTGCTGGACCTGTTCGGCCTGGCCGGGCGGTTCCGCAGCGCCGATGGCCTCGACACCATGCTGGGCGAAAGCGGCCTGACGCTGTCGGGCGGCGAGCGCCAGCGGCTCTGCCTGCTGCGCGCCCTGCTCGCGCCCTTCGATATCCTGATCCTCGACGAGGCGCTGTCCGAGGTCGACCCCGCCACCGCCGCCCGGATCATGGGCTGCATCGACGAGACCTTCCCCCAAGCCACCCGCATCATCACCGCCCACGGCGGCGCCGCGGCTGCCGGGAAATTCGATATGGAAATCGATCTGACAAAGGCCGGAACATGCCCCCTGCCCCGCTGATTGCCCTGATCGACGGCCCGCTGCCTGCAAGCACCCCGGGCCTCTCCGCCCGTGCAGATGTCTGCACGCTGCATCCGCGTGCCGCCGAAAGCCCGGCAGCGCTGCATGCCAGCCACATAGCCGCCGCCATCCGCGCCAATGCGCCGGCGGCGCGGCTGCTCGGGTTCAGCATCTTTCCCGGGCGGCTTGCCACCTCTGCCGCAACCGTGGCGGATGCCCTGCACCGCGCCGCAGAGTCGGAAGCGGCAATTGTCCACTGCTCCTTTGGCCATGCCTCAGCCAGCCCGGCGCTGGCTGAGGGTGTGGCGGCGGTGCTGCACACAGGCAAGCTGCTGGTCGCCTCCGCCCCCGCCCGCGGCACGCCGGTTTATCCGGCGGCCTGCGAGGGGGTTCTTGCAGTGCAGGGCGATGCCCGCTGCAGCCCGGGCCAGTGGTCGCTGTTGAACCTTCCGGGCGCGCGGTATGGCGCCTGCCCCGGCAATCCCGGCGCAGTGGTGCGCGGCGCCAGCCTCGCGGCGGCGCATTTCACCGGCCTGCTGGCCCGCGCCTGCGCGCAAGACGGACTTGAGAGCATGCTGCAAACCCCGGCCTTCACCGGCCGCGAACGCATCGGGGCGGGAGGCCCGCAGGCCGCATGATCTGCTTTGACACCTGGAACAGCACCCTGCGTGCCAACTGCGGCCATTATTATGCCAGCCCGGACCGGGCCGCGGCCGGCTGGATGGGGTCGTTCGAGCTGCACCGGCGCAGCGGCGTCGACGTGGCCGGGATCCGCTGCCCGCCCGCCCGCATCACCCGCACCCGCCAGGGCATCCTGCGCGACGATCAGGAGCATTTCTTTCTGCTGCACCAGCTGGAGGGCGAAACCGGCATCCATCACGCGGGCCGCGAGACGCTGCTGCGGCCGGGCGAATTCCTGCTGCTCGATTCCACCCGCGCCGCCGAGCTGAGCGTCACCGGCCGGCCCGCTGCCTTCCTGTCGGCGCATCTGCCGCGGGCGCTGGTGCTGGAGACCCGCCGGGAAATGCCGCAGGCGGGCTGCAAGATCGCCCCGCCGCATCCGCTGCACGCCGGCCTGCGCGGTCTGCTGGAGGCGGACGGGGCGCAGGACAATGCCGGCTATATCTTCGAACTGGTGCCGCTGGCCTTTGCCGCTGCCGGACCGCGCCCCGGTGCCGGCAGCCTCACCAGCCGCAAGCACCGCTTCCGGCTGGTGCGCGAGACGCTGGAGCTGCTCAGCGCCGATGCGCAGCTGACGGTGGACAGCCTTGCCGCCCGCACAGGGCTGTCGCGCCGCCAGCTGCAGCGCGAGTTTCAGGAGAGCGGCACCACCTTCACCGAATGCCTGACCCGCACAAGGCTGGCCGCAGTGGCCGCCAGCCTGCGCCACGCCGCCCGCCAGGGCCGCCGCGTGCCCATCGCCCAGATCGCCTATGGCGCGGGATTCGGCGATATCTCCCATTTCAACCGCGTGTTCCGCCAGCGCTACGGCTGCGCGCCGCGCGGCTTCCTCAGCAACTGTAATCTCAACGGATCCTTGGCGCAGGACGCAAACTCTTTGGCACCGCCGCCCAAGACCCCGCCGCCGGGCCGTGCTTGTCTTTTTCCATCAAACCCGGCTGACGGATAAACAGGGAGAACGGCAATGGACTACCGCATGCTGATCAACGGCGAACAGGTTTCGGCGGAGCGCATGATCGAGGTGATCAACCCGGCAACGGAGGCGGTGTTTGCCCGCGTGCCGCATGCCTCCGAGGCGCAGATGAACCAGGCGGTGGCCGCCGCCAAGGCAGCGCAGAAAACTTGGGCGGAGACTCCTATGACCGAACGCCGCGCCAGGGTCGAGGCGCTGGCCGCCGCCATTGGCGAGGAGGCCGAGGAGCTGGCGCGGCTGATCACAATGGAGCAGGGCAAGCCGCTGCCCGAGGCGCAGGGAGAGGTTGCCTGGTCGCAAGGCTATCTGGCGCATACCGCGACGCTGGAGCTGCCGGACCGTGTGATCCAGGACGACGCCGAGTTCCGCATCGAGACGCGGCACAAACCCTTGGGCGTGGTGGCTGGCATCATCGCCTGGAACTTCCCGCTGCTCTTGTGCTGCTGGAAGATCGGCCCGGCGCTGATGGCGGGCAATGCCATCGTGCTGAAGCCTGCGCCGACCACCCCGGTCACGGCGCTGAAGCTGGGCGAAATCTGCGCCCGCATCTTCCCGCCCGGCCTCGTGAACATCATCACCGACGCGAATGACCTCGGCCCCAAGCTGACCGCGCATCCGGATGTGGCCAAGATCGGCTTTACCGGCTCGTCCGAGACCGGCAAGCGGATCATGGCCGGCGCTGCCAACACGATGAAGCGGGTGACGCTGGAGATGGGCGGCAACGACCCCGCCATCGTGCTGCCGGACGTGGATGTGAAGGCGGCGGCGGAAAAGATCTATGGCGGGGCCTTCCTCAATGCCGGCCAGGTCTGCCTGGCGGTGAAACGCGCCTATGTGCACAGCGATATCTACGAGGCGTTCTGCGCCGAGCTGGCCGCCCTTGCCGAACAGGCGGTGGTCGATGACGGCATGAAGCAGGGGACCACGATTGGCCCGATCCAGAACAAGGCACAGTTCGACAAAATCAAGAGCTTCCTGGAAGACGCCCGCGCCTGCGGCCGGATCATTGCCGGCGGCACAGTCAAACACGGTCCCGGCTATTTCGTGCGCCCGACCATCGTGCGCGATGTGACCGACGGGCAGAAGATCGTCGACGAGGAGCAGTTCGGGCCGATCCTGCCGGTGATCCGGTTCGACAATATCGACGACGTGATTGCCCGCGCCAATGCCTCCGATTACGGGCTGGGCGGTTCGGTGCATTCCGGCGATACCGCCAAGGCAGCGGAAATCGCCGGGCGCATCGACTCCGGCACCGTCTGGGTGAACCAGCAGCTGAACATCGGCCCGCATATCCCGATGGCCGGGTTCAAGGGCTCCGGTCTCGGCGTCGAGCAATCGGTCGAGGGGCTGGCCGAATACACCCAGATGCAGGTGATCAACGTCGCCCGCGGCTGATCTTCCAACCCGAAACCCGGCCGGGCTGTCCCCGCGGCGGCCCGGCCCGCACTGCCAAGCAGAGACCATCCATGACCGATCCGCATTCCAGCCTCACCACCCCCGCCAATGGCCTGTCCCATGTCCGCGGGCCCGCGCAGCCGCCGCTGCAGCACATCACCATCCCGGACCTGCTGCGGCAGGCGGTTGACCGGCATGGCAGCCGCGAAGCGCTGGTCTTTGCCGCCGCCGGGCTCCGGCTGACCTATGCCGAACTGGCGCAAAAGGCGGATGAGTTGGCGGCGGGCCTGCTGGAGCTGGGGGTCGCCAAGGGCGACCGGGTCGGCATCTGGTCCCCCAACCGCTGCGAATGGGTGCTGACGCAGTTTGCCACCGCCCGGATCGGCGCCATTCTGGTGACGATCAATCCGGCCTACCGGCTGGCGGAGCTGGAATATGCGCTCAACAAAACCGGCTGCAAGGTGCTGATCGCGGCGGAACGCTTCAAAAGCTCCAACTACCTGGGGATGATCCGCGAACTGGCGCCCGAGCTGGCAAGCGCCGCCCCCGGCCAGCTGGCGGCGGCACGGCTGCCCGCCCTGCGCCATGCGGTGGTCATGGCGCCAGACCCCGGCCCCGGCATCCTGCCCTTCGAGACCCTGCAGGCGATGGGCGCGGGCGCCGGCCCGGCGGCGCTGGACGCACTCAGCGCCGGCCTGACACCGGAGGAGGCGATCAACATCCAGTTCACCTCCGGCACCACCGGCCTGCCCAAGGGCGCGACGCTCACCCACTTCAACATCGTCAACAACGCCCGTTTCGTCACCAGCCGCATCAATCTGACCGCGGCCGACCGGCTGCTGATCCCGGTGCCGCTTTATCATTGCTTCGGCATGGTGATGGGGGTTCTGGGGGCGGTCTCCAAGGGCGCCGCGATGATCTTTGCGGATGAGGCGTTCGAGCCGGCCGCCGTGCTGGATACCGCCGCCGCCGAACGCGCCACCGCGCTCTATGGCGTGCCGACCATGTTTGTCGCCATGCTGCAGGAGCTGGACCGCGCCCCGCGCGACATCTCCTCCTTACGCACCGGCATCATGGCCGGCGCCCCCTGCCCGATCGAGATCATGCGCCGGGTCAGCCGCGACATGCACATGGATGAGGTGACGATCTGCTACGGCATGACCGAAACCGCGCCGGTCTCCTTCCAGAGCTTCACCACCGACCCCGCAGAGAAACGCTGCACCACCGTCGGCCGCGTGCATCCGCATCTGGAGGTGAAAGCCGTGGACCCCGAAGGCCGCACCGTTCCCGCGGGCGAGCGCGGCGAGCTGCTGGTGCGCGGCTATTCGGTCATGCAGGGCTATTGGGACGATGCCGCTGCCACGGCGGCCGCCGCCACGGACGGCTGGATGCGCACCGGCGACCTTGCCACCATCGACGCAGAGGGGTTCTGCAGCATCACCGGGCGGCTCAAGGACATGATCATCCGCGGCGGCGAGAACATTTACCCGCGCGAAATCGAGGACTTCCTGCTCCGCCACCCCGGCATCGGCGATGCCCAGGTCTTTGGCGTGCCGGACAAGACATTCGGCGAACAGATCTGCGCCTGGGTCGTTCCCGCCCCCGGCGCCGCCCTCACCGAGGACGCGGTGCTGGACCATTGCCGCGGCCAGATCGCGCATTTCAAGATCCCGCACTATCTGCGCCTCGTGCCGGAACTGCCGATGACCGTTACCGGCAAGCCGCAGAAGTTCCGGATGCAGCAGGAGATGATCCGCCAGCTGGAGCTCTGACGCCGCGGCGTCCCGTGCCGCAATCCGGCCCGCTGCCTCGACAAGCTGCGGCAAAGCGGCGATAGTCCGCTGTGCCTTCCTCAGAACAGCGGCGAGTATGACAGACACAGATTTGGCCCGGCTGACCGATCCGCTCGCATGCGCCAGCATCCTCATCGTCGATGACGAGCCCGGCATGCGCAACTTTCTGGTCAAGACCCTGCGCCCGCTGTGCCGGCTGGTGGACGAGGCCGAAAACACCGTAGCCGCCGCCGCGCTGCTCAGCACCCGGCAGTACGACGTGATGATCCTCGACAACATCATGCCCGGCCAGAAGGGGCTCGACTGGCTGGCAGAGCAGCGCCGCGACGGCGGCTTCACCGACACCATCCTGATCACCGCCTATGCCGATCTGCAAACCGCCATCGACGCGCTGCGCGCCGGGGCCTCGGATTTCGTGCTGAAGCCGTTCCGCTCCAACCAGATCCTCAACGCCCTGCGCCGCTGCCTTGAGACCGCCCGGCTGAAACGCGAAAACATGCTGCTGCGGCGCGAGCTGGAAGCCACCGGCGTCGGGCGGCGGCGGCGGCGCGAGCTGGTCGGCACCTCGCCCGCCATCGCCCGGGTCTGCGCCCTGCTCGACCGGGTGGCGCAGGTCTCCACCCCGGTGCTGATCACCGGCGCCTCCGGCACCGGCAAGGAGGTCGCCGCGCGCCACCTGCACGCGCTCTCCAGCCGCGCCGGGGCGCCCTTTGTGCCGGTGCAATGCGGCGCCATACCGGCGGATGTGATCGAATACGAGCTGTTCGGCCACGCCCCCGGCGCCTTCCCCGGTGCGCCTGCAGGCCGCGAGGGCCTGCTGGCCTCGGCGCAGGGCGGCACCGTGTTCCTGGACGAGATCAGCGAGCTCAGCCCCTCGGCCCAGGGGGCGCTGCTGCGGGTCCTGGAGGACGGCCGCATCCGCCCGATCGGCACCGAGCGCGCGGTGCAGCTGGACCTGCGCTTCGTGATGAGCTCAAGCCGCCCGCTGGCCGAAGCCGTCGCCGCCGGCCGGTTCCGCGAGGACCTGCTGTTCCGCATCAACGTGATCGAAGTGCCGATGCCGCCCCTGCGCGAGCGCGGCCCCGACATTGTCGAACTGGCCGACCTGTTCCTGGCCGAGATCGCCGCCCAGCTGCAGCTGCCGCCGCTGGAGCTGCCCGCCGGCGTCAAATCCGCCCTGCTGCGGCACGGATGGCCGGGCAACATCCGCGAGCTGCGGAATTTCGTCGAGCGCTCGCTGATCTTCGGCAGCTTTTCCCTCGACACGCTGGCGCCGCCCCGGCCCGCCGCCGCCATCCTGCCGCTGGAAGAGGTCGAGCGCCGCGAGATCCTGCAGGCGCTGGAGGCGGTCGGCGGCAACCGCAGCGAAGCGGCGCGGCAGCTGGGAGTTTCGCGCAAGACCATCGACCGCAAATGCGCAGCCTGGGGGCTCTGAGCCATGCGCCGCCTGCGCCCGCTGCTGCAATCCGTCCGGGTCCGGCTGCTGGTGATCGCGCTGCTGCCGATGCTGGTGCTGATGCCGCTGCTGCTGGGCATCGCCACCTGGCGCTGGTCGGACAAGATCGACGGGCTGCTGATCAGCAAGGTGACCGGCGACCTGACCATCGCCGACCAGTACCTGGCCCGGCTGATCGCCACCTCGGGCGAGCAGCTGGACGCGGTGGCGCAATCCGTCCGCTTCCGCGAGGCGCTGGCGGCGGGTGGCACCGCCGGTTTCCTGGCCCGGGAACAGGACCGGCTCGGCCTTGATTTCCTCTATCTCGCGGACCCTGGGGGGCGGCCCGGATTTGCCCCTGCGGACTGGCCCGTACTGGACAGCGCCCTGGGCGGCCAGTGGCACAGCGCCGTCGACATTCTGGACGCCGCGCAGCTTGACACGCTGGCCCCCGGCCTCGCCGCCCGCGCCGCCATCCCGCTGGTCGCGACCGAAGCGGCCGTGCCGACCAGCCGCAGCAGTGAAACCCGCGGCATGGTCATCCATTCGGCGGCGCCGGTGACGCTGCCGGACGGCCGCCGCGCACTGCTGGCCGGCGGGCGGCTGCTGAACCGCAATCTCGACTTCATCGACACCATCAACGCGCTGGTCTACCGCGCGCAAAGCCTGCCGGAGGGCAGCCAGGGCACCGCCACGCTGTTTCTCGAGGACGTGCGGATCTCGACCAACGTGCGGCTGTTCGAAAACGTGCGCGCCCTCGGCACCCGGGTCTCGGCCGAGGTGCGCGGCCGGGTGCTGGGCCGCGGCGACATCTGGCTCGACCGGGCCTTTGTGGTGAACGACTGGTACATCTCCGCCTATGAGCCGATCCTCGACAGCCGCGGCCACCGGGCCGGCATGCTCTATGTCGGCTTTCTGGAAACCCCGTTCCGCCAGGCCAAACGCCAATCGGTGCTGGCGCTCGGGGGCGCCTTCCTGCTGATCGCGGCGCTGTCGGTGCCGATCTTCCTGCGGTGGGCCGGGCGCATCTTCCGCCCGCTCGAAGGCATGACCCAGACCATCGCCCGGGTCGAGCAGGGCGACCTCGCCGCCCGCAACCGCCTGCAGGAGGACAGCGGCGAGATTGCCCGGGTGGCGTCGCATTTCAACAGCCTGCTGGACCAGGTGCAGGAGCGCGACCGGCAATTGCGCCACTGGGGCGAAAGCCTCGAGGCCAAGGTCGAGGAACGCACCGCCGACCTGCGCGAGGCGAACCGGCGGCTGGAGCGGACCACCGAACGGCTGATCGTCTCCGAGAAGCTCGCCGCCGTGGGCGAGATCACCGCCTCGGTCGCGCATGAGATCAACAACCCGGTGGCGGTGATCCAGGGCAACCTTGACCTCGCCCGCACCGTGCTGGGCGATCAGGCCCGCCCGGTCGAGGAGGAGTTCCGGCTGATCGATGATCAGGTCTACCGGATCGGCGTGATCGTCTCCAAGCTGCTGCAGTTCGCCCGGCCCGAGGAATATTCCGGCGCCGCCGGGCTGATCTCCCCGGCCGAGGTGCTGTCCGACTGCCTGGTGCTGACCCGCCACCAGATCGAGGCCGCGGGCGTCACGGCAGAAACCCGCCTGACCAGCACCGGCGAAGTGCGGATGTCGCGCACCGAACTGCAGCAGGTTCTGGTCAACCTGATCCTCAACGCGGTGCAGGCGATGCCCGGCGGCGGCCGCCTGACCCTGACCGCCGAGGATGCCCCGGACGGCGTGCTGCTGACAGCCCGGGACACCGGCACCGGCATCCCGCCGGAGGTCCTGAGCCGCATCTTCGATCCCTTCTTCACCACCAAGCAGGCGCAGGGCACCGGGCTGGGCCTGTCGATCAGCCACCAGCTGGTGAGTCGCGCAGGCGGCCGCATCAGCGCGCAGTCGCAGCCCGGACAGGGCAGCCGGTTCGAAATTTTTCTGCCCTCGCCTGCCGCCGCCTGATCCGGACAATATGGCGCAGATTTGCGGCACACCGCCGCCAGGGTGCAGACAGAATGTCCCGCAACTCGTGGCACAGGGTTGCCACTCCCGGACAAAGTGACCTAATAAGTTATTGTTATTGCTAAATTATTCATTTGACAGCTGGGCCAGTTCTCCGCCTTTGTCAAGCTACGGCGCATTGCCGCACGCCATTCCGGACAGCCGCAATAGGAGGTTGCAGCCGCCGGAACAGCACTAGGGAGGACACCATATGAGCAACCGATCACCCGGCCGGCTGGGTTTTCTGCACAAGGATCACATCACCGCCAAACCCGGCTTCAACCGCTGGCGGGTGCCGCCGGCATCCATCGCCATCCACCTCTGCATCGGCTCGGTCTATGCCTGGTCGGTGTTCAACCCGCCGCTGACCCGCGAACTGGGGGTGGTCGCCTCCAGCGCCGACGACTGGAGCCTGGCCTCGGTGGTCTGGATCTTCTCGGTGGCCATCGTCTGCCTCGGGCTGGCCGCGGCCTTTGCCGGCAAATGGCTGGAAGAGGTCGGCCCCCGCCTGGTCGGCGTGGTTGCGGCCCTGCTGTGGGGCGGCGGTTTCATTGTCGGCTCCTTCGGCATCTCCAGCCATCAGCTGTGGCTGGTCTACCTCGGCTACGGCGTGCTGGGCGGCTGCGGCCTGGGGCTCGGCTACGTGTCGCCGGTCTCGACCCTGATCCGCTGGTTCCCCGACCGCCGCGGCATGGCCACCGGCATGGCCATCATGGGCTTCGGCGGCGGCGCCATGATCGCGGCGCCGGTCAAGGGCTGGCTGCTGGATCTCTATGAAACCGCCCCCGCCTATCTTGGCGCCAAGGACACCGTGCAGACCGTGGTCGAGAACGGCCGGGTGTTTGCGGAAACCGCGCAGGGCAAAATCGAGGTGGTGATCGCCAGCGCCGCCCAGGCTGCCGAGTTCGGCGGCGAGGCCGGCGCCTATGCGGTCGGCACCGGCAGCACCGGCGCGGCGCAGACCTTCATGACCCTCGGCATCGTCTATTTCGTGGTGATGTTGCTGGCCGCCTTCCAGTACCGGGTGCCCGCCAAGGATTGGGCGCCGGAGGGCTGGCAGCCGAAACCCGCCGCCTCGGGGCTGGTGACGCAGAACGACGTGCATATCGACCAGGCCCTGAAGACGCCGCAGTTCTGGCAGCTGTGGGTGATGCTGTGCTTCAACGTGACCGCGGGCATCGGCGTGATCGGGGTGGCCAAGACGATGATGTCCGAGATCTTCGGCTCGGTGATGCCGCTGGTGGCAACCGCCGCCTTCGCCTCGACCTACGTGCTGATGATTTCCGTGTTCAACATGGTCGGGCGGTTCTTCTGGGCCTCCGCCTCGGACTACATCGGGCGCAAGGCCACCTATATGTGCTTCTTCGTGCTGGGCACCGCGCTGTATCTGTCGATCCCCTATTTCGCCTCTGCCGCTGCGGCCAATCCGTCGCTGATCTATCTGGCGGGCTTCTACCTGGCGACGATGCTGATATTCTCGATGTACGGCGGCGGCTTTGCCACCATCCCGGCCTATCTGGCCGACATGTTCGGCACCATGCATGTCGGCGGCATCCACGGGCGGCTGCTGACCGCCTGGTCGACTGCCGGCGTGCTGGGACCGCTGGCCATCACCTCGCTGCGGCAGATGTCGGTGACCAGCGCGGTTCAGGATCTGGCCGCCAAAGTGGACCCGGCAGCCTTTGCCGCAAAGTTCGGCGCGCCGGTGGCCCAGCTGGATCAGCTGACCGCGGCCAAGACCGTGACCATCGCCAAACTGATGGAGATCGCTCCGGCCGGCACCGTGGATCCGACTCCCGGCCTCTACAATACCACGATGTATTGCATGGCGGCACTGCTGGCGGTGGCGTTCTTCGCCAACCTGCTGATGCGCCCGGTGAAAGAGCATCACCACCATGATGAGCCGGAACTGCAGGCCGTTCCCGGCGAATGACCCCCCGCCGGGGCGCTCCAGGCGCCCCGGCACCATGCCCGGACTGCGCCGCGCCTGCTGCCAGCTGCGGCCGGCGGATTTCCCCAGGACATACGCAGATGTGCCAGCCCCGCCGCAGGGCCTCTGCCCCTAAAGCGATGCCGCGGCGCGGCTGGCCTGATCGTAATGGCCGGACAGCGCCCGCAGGCTGCGGGCCAGTTCCCGCAGGTCCTGGCCTGGCAGATCGGACCCCGCCAGACCATCCAGCAGGCATTGACGCCGCACATCGCGGTACGCCGCGCACAGCTCCGCACCCTCGGGCGATGTGCGGTAGAACACTTCCTTGCCGCGCTTTTCCGAGGCCAGCAGCCCGGCCTTCAGCAGCTTGCGCAGCCCGTAGTTCACCGTGTGGCTGTCCTCGATGTTCAAAAGGAAGCAGATGTCGGACAGGCGCTTGTCCTTGCCGCGGTGGTTGACGTTGTGCAGGATCAGGATTTCCAGCGGGTTGAGATCGGGCTGGCCGGCCGCCGCCATGCAGCGGGCGGTCCAGCGCGAAAAGGCATTGAAGGCGACGATCAGCCCGTATTCCAGTTCCGACATTTCCCAGCCCTCACCCTCGGCCAGGTGGCGGGAGGAGACGATTCGGCGGCCGTCCGGTTGGTTTTCAGCCATCAGTTGACCCTTCCTTATTGATAAAACCCCGGCGTTTTATCTGTGTGTGATCATAAAAATGCAAAGTTTCAGGGAGATCAAGCGGGCTTGCGGCTTACCTTAGCATAACGTTGACATTTTGTCAGCGTTATGGGTATAAAGTGGTAATAAACCGCATTGGGAGGATAAAATGCAGATCACGCGAATGCTGGGCGGCGCGGCCGTCCTGGTTGCCGGGCTGACAGTTTCGGCGCAAGCCGCGACCTGGGACATGCCGACGCCCTATCCGGACGCCACGTTCCACACCAAGAACATCGCTGAGTTTGCCAGCGACGTTGCCGAGGCGACCGATGGCGGGCTGGAAATCAAGGTGCATTCGGCGGGCTCGCTGTTCAAGCACCCGGAAATCAGCAAGGCGGTGCGCAGCGGCCAGGTGCCCGCGGGCGAGTTCTTCCTGTCGCTGCTGGCCAATGACAACCCGGCGTTCGGCGCCGACTCGCTGCCGTTCCTGGCGACCAGCTATGAAGAGGCCGAACGGCTGTGGGCGGCGCAGAAGGATGTGATCGGCGGGCTGCTGGACGAACAGGGGCTGATGGCGCTGTACGCTGTGCCGTGGCCGCCGCAGGGGCTCTACACCACCAAGGAAATCAACAGCGTCGAGGATCTGGCAGGGCTGAAGTTCCGCACCTACAACGCGACGCTGGAAGAGTTTGCCAACCTGGCCGGCGCGGCGCCCACCCAGGTTGAGGTGCCGGACATTCCGCAGGCCTTCAGCACCGGCCGGGTCGAGGCGATGATCACCTCGCCCTCCACCGGGGTGAACTCCAAGGCGTGGGACTTCCTGACCCATTACACCGACATTCAGGCCTGGATCCCGAAGAACATCGTGGTGGTGAACAAGCGCGCCTTCCGCCGCCTGGACGAGGCCACTCAGACTGCGGTTCTGGAAGCCGCGGCAGCAGCCGAGGCGCGCGGCTGGGAGATGAGCCGGACCGAGACCGCCGAGCAGGTCGAGGTGCTGAAGGAAAACGGCATCACCGTAAGCGAGCCGTCGGAAGAGCTGCTGGACGGCCTGCGCGCGATCGGGGCGCAGATGCTGGAGAACTGGAAGGGCGAGGCCGGGGAGGCCGGCGCCGCATTGCTGAACGCGTACCAGCAGTAACTGCAACATGGCCGGGCGCCGTGGGCGGCGTCCGGTCTCCTGGGGAGGAGGAGCAGCCATGCGGGTTGTGCTTGATTTCATCTACCGTGCGGCCGGCGGGCTGGCAGCACTGTTCATCGTGGCCATCGTGGCGCTGGTATTCGCGCAGGTCTGCCTGAACCTCGCCGACAAGATCGCGGCGGCGGTGAGCGGCAGCGGCATTGGCCTGACCATTCCGTCCTACGCCGATTTCACCGGCTTTTTCCTGGCCGCCTCGACCTTTCTGGCGCTGGCCTATGCGCTGCGCGCCGGCGGCCATATCCGGGTGACGCTGCTGACCAACCGGCTGCCGGACCGCGGCCGCGCCGCGGTGGAGATTGCGGTGACCCTGCTGGCGCTGGCGATGAGCGGTTTTGCCACCTGGTACATGGGGCTGCTCTTGCTGGAATCGCTGGAATTCGGTGACCGCAGCGCCGGCATGGTGTCGGTGCCGCTGTGGCTGCCGCAGGCGCCGGTGGCTCTGGGCCTTGCCATCCTCACCCTGGCGCTGGCGGACGAGCTGGTCTGCATGTTGCGCGGTGCGCTGCCCTCCTGGGAGGGCAAGGGCGAAAATCTTCTGAGCGAATAGGGGATCACCATGTCGATTGCCGCGCTTTCCATCATTCTTCTGGTCCTTCTGTTCCTGTTCCTGGGGGCCGGCCTGTGGGTGGCCTTTGCCCTGCTGGGCGTGGGCGTCGCCGCGATGGCGCTGTTCACCGAGGCGCCGCTGGGGCTGGTGATGGCCACCACCATGTGGGGCCACAGCAACTCCTGGGCCTTGGCGGCGCTGCCGCTGTTCATCTGGATGGGAGAGATCCTGTTCCGCTCGCGCCTGTCGGAGGACATGTTCACCGGGCTGTCGCCCTGGATGAACCGGCTGCCGGGGCAGCTCTTGCATGTGAACGTCTTTGCCTGCGGGATCTTTGCCGCGGTGTCGGGGTCGTCCGCCGCCACCGCCGCCACCATCGGCAAGCTGTCGATCCCGGAGCTGTCGCGCCGCGGCTATCCTGAAAAGCTGGTGATCGGCACGCTGGCCGGTTCCGCCACGCTGGGTCTGCTGATCCCGCCCTCGATCATCCTGATCGTCTATGGCGTGGCGACCGAGCAGTCCATCGCCCGGCTGTTTGTCGCGGGCGTGCTGCCGGGCGTGCTGCTGGTCGGCCTGTTCGTCGGCTATGTGGTGGTCTGGGCGCTGCTGAACCGCAGCCAGCTGCCGACCGAGGACATCGCCGCCACCTTCCGCGAGAAGCTGAGGCGCGCCCGCAGGCTGTTGCCGGTGGTGCTGCTGATCGGCGGCGTGATCGGCTCGATTTATGCGGGCATTGCCTCGCCCACCGATGCCGCTGCCGTGGGCGTGGTGCTGGCGCTCTTGCTGTCGTGGCAGTCAGGCTCGCTCACCCGCGAAAGCTTTACCGCGGGGCTGATGGGGGCGACCGTTACCTCCTGCATGATCGCTTTCATTCTGGCGGGTGCATCGTTTCTGACCGTGGCGATGGGTTTCACCGGCATTCCGCGCATCCTGGCGGAGTGGATCGGCTCGCTGAACCTGTCGACCTTCACACTGCTGGCGGCGCTGACCATCTTTTTCGTGATCATGGGCTGTTTCCTCGACGGGATTTCGGTGGTGGTGCTGACCGCCTCGGTGATCATGCCGATGGTGCTGGAAGCGGGCATCGATCCCTTGTGGTTCGGCATCTTCCTGGTGATCGTGGTGGAGATGAGCCAGATCACCCCGCCGGTCGGCTTCAACCTGTTTGTGCTGCAATCGCTGACCGGGCGGGACATTCTGACCGTGGCCAAGGCGGCGCTGCCGTTCTTCTTCCTGATGGTCGTGGCACTGGTGCTGATCGTGCTGTTCCCGTCCATCGTGACCTTCCTGCCGGAGCAGATGTGATGGCTGAGGAACGTGTAGAAAATCCCACCCCCGAGATCCGCACGGTGGGCGTGGACGGGATGCTGGTGAGCTTTGGCAGCCGGCTGAGCGAGCCCGCCAACCGCGCCGCCCTGGCATTCCGTGCGGCACTGGCCAAGGAAAGCTGGGACGGGGTCGAAGAGGTGTCCACCTCGCTGGTGTCGGCCTATGTGCGCTTTGACCTGCGGCATCTGGACCATACTTCGCTGCGGGCGCGGCTGAAAAAACTGCTGGCACAGCGCGACTGGTACGCGGCAGAGCTGCCCGGCCAGCGGCGCCTGTGGCGGATACCGGCGGTGTTCGGCACCGATCTGGCGCCGCAGCTGCCGCAGGCGGCGGAGGCCGCGGGCATGACAGAGGCAGAGGCGGTGGCCTCGCTGTCATCGGCGCGGGTGCGGGTGCAGACCATCGGCTTTGCCCCCGGCCAGCCCTATCTGGGCGAGCTGCCCGTGGCCTGGGATATCCCGCGCCAAACCCAGCTGACCAGCCGCATTCCCGAAGGCGCGCTGGCGGTGGCAATCCGCCAGCTGGTGCTGTTCTCGGTCGCCACCCCCACCGGCTGGATGCACGCGGGCCAGACCGCGGTGCGGCTGTTCCGCCCGGATGCGGAGGAACCGTTCCTGCTGCGCCCCGGCGATGAGGTGCAATTCACTTCTGTCACCCCGGAGGAGCTGCAGGGGCTGAAGCGCGATCCGCTGGGCGGCGCCAGGGCGGAGGATCTGTCATGAGCGGCACATTGACCATTCTGCGCGCCGGGCCGGGGGTGACGGTGCAGGACGGCGGCCGCCCGGGCTGGCTGGAATACGGGGTCTCGCGCGGCGGCGCTGCCGACCGGCTGGCATTGGCAGAGGGCGCGGCGCTCTTGGGGCAGGGCGCCGAGATGGCCGCGGTCGAGATGGCCGGCATGGGCGGCGAGTTCCAGGCGGACAGCGATCTGCGCATCGCGCTGACCGGCGCGCCGATGCGGGCGAGCATCGACGGCGCGGCGGTGGCCTGGAACGCCAGCCACCTGCTGCCTGCCGGGGCGCGGCTGGCAATCGGCGCGGCGCGCAGCGGCAGCTACGGCTATCTGCACGCGGGCGGCGGGTTTCAGACGCCGGAGCATCTGGGCGCGCGCGCGGCGCATCTGGCGGCGGGCATCGGTGCGCCGCTGGCCGAAGGCGACGTGCTGGAAACCGGCCCAGACAGCGGCCGCGGCACCGGGCTGGGCCTTGCGCCGGACGACCGGTTCGAAGGCGGCACCGTGCGGGTGGTTGCCAGCCTGCAGACCGCGCTGTTTCCAGAGACCGAACTGACGCGCTTCGAGCAGACCACCTTCCGCCGCGGCGCACGCGGCAACCGGATGGGTGTGCCGATAGAAAGCAACGGCGAGGGGTTCCGCACCGAGGGCGCACGTTCGGTGGTTTCGGAGGTGATCGTGCCCGGCGACATCCAGGTGACCGGCGATGGCACGCCTTATGTGCTGCTGTCGGAATGCCAGACCACCGGCGGCTACCCGCGGATCGGCACGGTGGTGCCCTGCGACCTGCCGCGGCTGGCGCAGGCGGCGGCGGGGACCGCGCTGCAGTTCCGTTTCATCCCGCTGGAGGAGGCGGTAGAGCTGGAACGAGCCGAGGCGGAGCGGCGCGCCGGCCTGCGCAGCCAGTGTTATCCGCTGATCCGCGATCCACGCAGCATGTCCAACCTGCTGTCCTATCAGCTGATCAGCGGCGCGATTGCCGGTGAAGAAGATGTCTTGTGAGGAGATGACATGACCCGAACTGTCGATCTGAATGCCGATATGGGCGAGAGCTTTGGCGCCTGGAGCCTCGGCGATGATGCCGGGCTGCTGGATATCGTGACCTCGGCGAACATCGCCTGCGGCTATCACGCGGGCGATCCGGATGTGATGGCCGCGACGATGGAACACGCGGTGGCCAAGGGCACCGGCATCGGCGCGCATCCGGGCTTTCCCGACCTGCAGGGCTTTGGCCGCCGCCGGATGTCGGTGCCGCACGGGACGCTGGCCAATATGGTGCGCTACCAGCTGGGCGCGGCGCAGGCGATGGCGCGTGCTGCCGGAGGTGAAGTACGGCACCTGAAGCTGCACGGAGCGCTGGCCAACATGGCGTCCGAGGACGCGGCGATGGCGCGGGCCTGCTACGAGGCGGCCCTGTCGGTGGACCCGGATATCATCGTGATGGTGCTGGCGGGCACCGCGCAGCAGCAGGCGGCGCAGGAGCTGGGCTGCAAGACCGCCTGCGAGATCTTTGCCGACCGGGCCTATAACGATGATGCGACGCTGGTGGACCGCAGCCTGCCCGGCGCGGTGATCCACGACCCGGCAGAGGCCGGGCGGCGGATGGTGGAGATGGTGCGCGAAGGCGCCATCATCACCGCCAGCGGCAAGCGCATCCCGGCGCGGATCGACACCATCTGCCTGCATGGCGACACGCCGGCCGCGGTGGCGATTGCCGCCGATGTGCGCCGCGCGCTGCAGGACAGCGGCGTCGCGCTGGCCAAGTTCAGCGGCGCGGTGCTGTGACCGTTGCGGCGGGGGCCGCTGGCCCCCGCCGGCTTCCGCCAGACCTCAGCTGCGCACCAGTGCGGCAAAGGCGCCGCGGGCAGCTTGCTTGCCTGCGGTGAGGCCGTTCACCTTTTCGACGATGGCGGCGGCGTCGATGCCGTGGTGGCGGTAAAGGTCGCCGATGGTGCCGGTCTGGCCGAAATGCTCGACCCCCAGCGGGATCGTCCGGTGGCCGGCCACCCCGCCCAGCCAGGCCAGGGTGGCCGGGTGGCCATCGATCACGGTGATGATCCTGCAATGCGGCGGCAGGTCCTGCATCAGCGTCTCAATGCGGGATACCGCGGCGGCATTGCCGCGCGAGCGCGCCCGCTGGGCGGCGGTCCAGCCCGCATTCAGCCGGTCGGCGGAGGTCACCGCCAGCACGCCCACGTCACGGCGGTCTTCGGCAATCATGCCCGCGGCCTTGATTGCCTCGGGCGCCACCGCGCCCTGGTAGGCAATCACCACCTCGCAGTTCGGCCCCGGCGGACGCAGCCAGTAGCCGCCATCGATGGTGCCCTGGCCGAAGGTGTCATCCACCCGCTTGCCGGGCTGTTCCACCGGGTTGGTGGTGAGCCGCAGATAGACCGAGCCGCCGGTCTCATCCCTGAGCCAGGTGCGCTCGTCCGGGTCGCCCTCGCCATCGCGCTGCACATAGTCGAAGGCCCATTGCAGGATCACCGCCAGCTCATCGGCAAAGGCCGGTTCAAATGCCGCCAGCCCATCCTGGCTCATGCCGATCAGCGGCGTGCCGATGGACTGGTGCGCGCCGCCTTCGGGGGCCAGGGTGACGCCCGACGGGGTGCCCGCCAGGATGAACCGCGCGTCCTGATAACAGGCGTAGTTCAGCGCATCGAGGCCGCGGCTGACAAACGGGTCATAGACGGTGCCGATGGGAATCAGCCGCTTGCCGAACAGCGAATGCGACAGGCCCGCCGCACCCAAGAGCAGCATCAGGTTCATCTCGGCGATGCCCAGTTCGATATGCTGGCCCTCGGGCGTGAACTCCCATTTCGCGGTGGAGGGGATGCGGTGCTCGATAAAGGCGTCGGCCTGGGTAGTGCGGGAGAACAGCTTGCGCCGGTTCACCCAAGGCCCCAGGCTGGTGGTACCGGTCACATCGGGCGAGGTGGTGACGATGCGGTCCGCCAGTTCGCTGCTGCCCTTCGACAGATCGTCGAGGATCCTGCCAAACGCCATCTGGGTTGAAATCTCGCGGCCGGTGGCGGCGGTAATTTCCGGCACCGGCAGCCGGGCATCTGCATAACGGCGGGTGCCCTTGGCAAAGAACGGCACCCCAGACAGGAATTTGTGCAGGGCTTCCGGGTCCTGCACGGTGGCGAAGGGCTCCCACTCCTGCCCCTCGGGCACGTTCATATGGGCCTGCCACCTGGCAAACTGGGTGGCATTCATCAACCCGCCGTGGTTGTCCTTGTGGCCCGCAATCGGCGTGCCCCAGCCCTTGACCGTGTAGGCGAGCAAACAGACCGGGCGGTCGTGGTCGATGGCGGCAAAGGTTTCGGCCATCGTCTCGACGCAGTTGCCGCCGAGGTTTTCCATCAGCGCCGCCAGTTCGGCGTCGCTGCGCCGTTCGATCAGGGCGGTGGCGTCGCCCTGATCGCCAAGGTCGTCCAGCAGCCTCTGGCGCCAGACCGCGCCGCCCATAAAGGTGAGGGCGGAATATTCCTGGTTCGGGCAGGCGTCGATCCAGCCGCGCAGCTTATCGCCGCCCGGCTCGGCAAAGGCGGCGCGTTGCAGCACGCCGTATTTCGCCCGCACTACATCCCAGCCGAAGGCACCAAAGATCTTCTCGATCCGCTCGAACAGGCCTTCGCGGACGATGCCGTCCAGCGACTGGCGGTTGTAGTCGATGATCCACCAGCAATTGCGCAGATCGTTCTTCCAGCCTTCCTGCAGGGCTTCGTAAATGTTGCCCTCGTCCAGTTCGGCGTCGCCGACGAGGGCGACCATGCGGCCCATCGGGGCATCGGCGCCCCAGCTTTTGGCCTTGATGTAATCCTGCACCAGCGAGGCGAAGGAGGTGATCGCCACGCCAAGCCCGACAGAGCCGGTGGAGAAATCCACGTCGCAGGTGTCCTTGGTGCGGCTGGGATAGCTTTGCACCCCGCCGAAGCCGCGGAAGTTCTCCATCTTCTCGCGGGTCTGGTTGCCCATCAGGTATTGCAGGGCGTGAAAGACCGGCGCGGCATGGGGTTTCACCGCCACCCGGTCCTCGGGCCGCAGGGCGGAGAAGTAGAGCGCCGTCATGATCGACACCATCGAGGCCGAGGACGCCTGATGCCCGCCCACCTTGATGCCGTCCGCCTTGGGCCGGATGTGGTTGGCGTGATGGACCATCCAGTGCGACAGCCACAAGAGCCGCTGTTCAATGGTCTTGAGATGATGCGTCTTCGAGGTCATGTCAGTCTCCCTTTGCGCAAGACTAGGCTTTTCTTCGCGGCTGCAGGCGCTAATTTCAGTGCTGTTTGACAGGTTTTGCGCAGGAATCCGGCGCCGATACCCGATTGCTTGAAGGAAACCGCCCCAGATGAGCGATTTACTGGATGATACAGACCGCCGTATTCTTGCCGGGCTTCAGGCTGACGGCCGGCTCTCCCACCAGGAGCTGAGCGACCGTGTCGGCCTGTCGCCCTCTCCCTGCGCCCGCCGGATCAAAAAGCTGGAGGCCGAGGGCTTCATCACCGGCTACAGCGCGCGCATCGACGAGGCCAAGCTGGGCTTCACCTTCAGCGTCTTTGTTTCGGTGCGGCTGGACCAGCAGATCGACGACCGGCTGGTCTCCTTCGAAAGCCAGGTGAAGCTCTGCCCCGAGGTGGTGGACTGCTGGCTGATGACCGGCAATTTCGACTACCTGCTGCGGGTGGCGGTGCGGGACCTGCATGAGTTCGAGCACTTTCTGACCGGCCGCCTGACCAAGATACCGGGCGTTGCTTCGCTGGAATCCTCGATCCCGATCCGCCGGGTCAAGGACCAGGCCGCGCGCCTGTACTGACAGAGCGCGGCCAAGGATCCTCAGGCCGCTTGCGAAGCTTCCGGGCCAGGCAGCGCCTGCTCCAGGTCGGCGATGATGTCTGCGGCGTCCTCCAGCCCGACCGACAGGCGGATCAGCCCGTCGCTGATGCCGTGTTCGGCGCGCTCCTCGGGGGTGTAGGTCGAATGGGTCATCGACGCCGGGTGCTGGATCAGGGTTTCGGCGTCGCCCAAAGACACCGCGCGCTGGATCATCTGCAGGCGGTTCATGAAGGCAATGCCGCCCGCCAGGCCGCCCTTGGCCTCAAAGGCGATCATGGCGCCGGGCTGGTCCATCTGGCGCTCGGCGATGCCGTGCTGGGCAAAGCTGTCAAGGCCCGGGAAAGACACCGCGCCGACGGCCGGATGCGCTTCCAGATAGGCGGCGACGGTGCGGGCGGTGGCGCAATGGCGGTCCATCCGCAGGTTCAGGGTCTTCAGCCCGCGCAGGATCAGCATCGCGTTGAAAGGCGCCATCACCGCGCCGGTCATGTCCTTCATGCCGACGAGGCGGATGTCGGCGATCTGTTCGGCGGTGCCGACGGCCAGACCGGCCACCACATCGCCATGGCCGCCGAGGTATTTGGTGGCGGAGTGCAGCACGATGTCGGCGCCGTGTTCGATCGGGCGGGTCAGATAGGGGGTGGCATAGGTGTTGTCGACCACCACCGTGGCGCCGGCGGCATGGGCGATTTCAGCAGTGGCGGCAATGTCGACCAGCCGCATGTTGGGGTTGGCCGGAGTCTCGAAATAGACCACGCGGGTCTTGTCCGACACCGCCGCGCGCAGGTTCTCCGGGTCGGTCATGTCGACATGGGTGATGGTGACGCCCCATTTCGCCAGTCCGTGGCGCATGAAGGCAAAGGTGCAGCCGTAAAGCGTCTTGTCGACGATGACCTCATCGCCCGGCGACAGCAGCGTCCACAGCACCGCGGTGATCGCGCCCATGCCGCTGGACAGGGCGAGGCCCGCCTCGGCGCCTTCCAGCACCGCGATGCGCTGTTCCAGCAGATCGCAGGTGGGGTTGGAGATGCGGCTGTAGATATGGCCCGCGCGCTCGCCCGCAAACATCTCGCCGCCGGCTTCGGCGGTCTCGAATGTGAAGGTCGACGTCAGATGCAGCGGCGGCGTCAGCGCGCCCTCGTTCTGTTGCGGGTCATAGGCGTGGTGAATGGCGCGGGTGGCAAATCCTGCGGAACGTTTCATGGCAAGCTCCTTATACCTGTTGCCGCCATTTTACGCTTGATCGCGGGGCAACGGATTGCAAATCATGCCAGTCTGAGAGTATATTTTGGCAGAATATGCCAAAACGGGACGCCCATGGACAGCAAGGACAGACAGATCATCCGCGCCCTGCAGCGCGACGGGCGGATGACCAACCAGGATCTGGCCGAGGCGGTGAACCTGTCGCCCTCGCCCTGCCTGCGCCGGGTCCGCAACCTGGAGACCGCCGGGGTGATCCGCGGCTACAGCGCCGATGTGGACGCCGCCGCCTATGGCATGGCGATCACCGTCTTTGTGCGCATCCGGCTGGAGCGGCACAATGAAACCGACGTGCAGAGTTTCGAAGGAAGGGTGCGGCGGATGGACGAGGTGCTGGAGTGCCATGTGCTGACCGGGGCGATGGATTACCAGTTGCGGGTGCTGGTGCCGGACCTCGAGGCCTATGAAAGCTTCATCCGCAACCGCATTCACCCGATCGGCGGCATTGCCTCGATCGACACCAGTTTCGTTTACGGCACGGTCAAGCGGACGGCGGTATTCCCGCCGGTGTCCTGACCGCCATTCCCCGAACCGGGTTCCGGGCTCCCGTGGTTCCCTCCCGGAACATTTGACCGGCCTGATTGAACCCCCCGGCACGTGCCGGTCCGGGCAATACAATGGGCAGATCCGCAGCCCCTAGATATGCAGCGCCTGCCCCAGCGCCCTGAGGCACGCCTCCTGCAGGGCCTCCGACTGGGTCGGATGGGCATGGATGGTGGCGCCGATGTCCTCGAGGCAGGCGCCCATCTCGATCGCCAGCGCAAAGGCGGCGGACAATTCCGACACCCCTGCCCCGACCGCCTGCAGGCCCGCCACCGCATGGTCGCTCTGGCGCCAGACGACCCGGATGAAGCCGTCCTCGCGTTCCGCCGTCAGCGCACGCCCGTTGGCCTGCAACGGGAAAACCGTGGCCGCGGTGCCCGCAATCTCCCCCGGCAGGGCGCCGCAGGCCACCACTTCGGGGTCGGTGAAGCAGACCGCCGGAATTGCCCGCTTGTCCCACTGAACCGCATGGCCCGCGATATGCTCCGCAACCATTTCGCCCTGCGCCATGGCGCGGTGGGCCAGCATCGGCTCGCCGGTCACGTCGCCAATCGCATAGATGCCGCGCATCGAAGACTGGCAATGGCTGTCGGTTTTGACAAACGGCCCGTCCTGGGTCAGTGCCAGCTCCTCGATGCCGATCCCGGCGGTGCGGGGCCGGCGCCCGACGGTCACCAGCACCTTCTCCGCCGCCACTTCGCCCTGATCGGTCTGCAGCTTGCCGTTTTCATACCCCAATGCCCTGGTTGCGGTTTTCACCGCCACCCCCAGCGCCTTCAGCCGCGCCGCAACCGGGCGGGTCAGCTCCGCATCATAGAGCGGCAGGATACGGTCCTCCGCCTCAACCACCGTGACCCTGGCGCCCAGCTTGGCAAAGGCGGTGCCCAGCTCCAGCCCGATATAGCCGCCGCCAACCACCGCCAGACTCTCCGGCACCTGCGTCAGCGCCATCGCTTCGGTGGAGGACAGGATGGGGCCGCCGAACGGCAGCTCCGGCAGCTCCACCGGGGCAGAGCCGGAGGCAATGACGATGTGTTGCGCATGGATCACCTGGCCGTCGCCATTGCCGTTCACCGAGACCGTCTTGCCGTCCAGGAACCGGGCGCGCCCCTGCACGAACCGCACCCCCGCCTTTTTCATCAGCGCCGCAACCCCGCTGTTCAGGCGCTGCACGATGCCGTCTTTCCAGGCCAGGGTTTTGGCGAAATCAATTGCAGGCGCCCCGCAGCTGATCCCCAGCGCCCCCTGCGGCGCCTGTGCGATGCGGTGAAACTCCTCCGCCGCGTGGATCAGCGCCTTGGACGGGATGCAGCCGACGTTCAGGCAGGTGCCGCCCACCCTGCCCTCATCCACCACAATCGTGTCGATGCCCAGCTGGCCCGCGCGGATCGCACAGACATAGCCGCCGGGGCCAGCGCCGATGATCAGAAGCTTGCATTTCAGGTCAGACATTCAGCCCTCGACAAACAGCATCGCTGGAGTTTCCAGCAGGGATTTCAGTTTCTGCACAAAGACCGCGGCGTCCCAGCCGTCGACCACCCGGTGATCGAAGGAACAGGACAGGTTCATCATCTTGCGGGGCCGGAACTGCTGGCCGTCCCAGACCGGGCGGATCTGCATCTTGTTGACGCCGACAATGGCAACCTCCGGGTAATTCACGATCGGGGTGGTGGCGATGGCGCCCAAGGGCCCCAGCGAGGTGATGGTGATGGTGCCGCCGCTCAGCTCCTCCCGCTTGATCGAGCCGTCACGCGCCACTTCCGCCAGGCGCTGGATTTCCGCCGCATTGTCCCACAGGCTGCCCGCCTCGGCATGGTGCAGCACCGGCACCGTCAGCCCCTGCTCTGTCTGGGTGGCGATGCCCGCATGCACGCCGCCATGCCGGTGGATCACGCCGTCCTCATCATCGAACCGCGCGTTCAATCCGGGCTGCTCGCGCACCGCCTCGACAATGGCGCGCAGCAGGAATGGCAGCAGCGTCAGCTTGGGGCGCTGGCCTTTGTGCTTCTTGTTCAGCGCCGCGCGCAGATCCTCCAGCGCGCCCATCTCCACCTCTTCAACGATGGTGATATGCGGGATCTGCCGTTTCGCCAGCGCCATCTTCTCGGCGATCTTGCGGCGCATGCCGACAACCCGGATCTCCTCGACCCCGGTGTTGCGGCCGCGGGTCACGCCGCCCTGCCGGATGCCGCCCGAGGCGATCCAATTGTCCAGATCCTCATGGCTGATGCGCCCGGCCGGCCCGCTGCCGGGCACCTGCCGCAGGTTCACACCCTCGGCCCGCGCCCGCGCCCGCACCGACGGCGCGGCCAGCGGCTTGGCGCCTTCCGGCGGCGGCAGCCGATGCCCCGCTTTCTTCGCAGCAGGCGGCAGGGCAGGCTCTGGCACGGGCTCTGTCTCTGTGGCCGGCTCAGGCTCCGGTTCCGGCGCAGCCGCTGGCGCGCGTGGCTCCGCGCCGGGGTCCGCAGCAGCATTGCCCGCGCCCGCCACCTCCAACCGCACCAGCACGCCGCCCACCGGGATCATCGCGCCGATCTCGCCGCCCAGCTCCAGCACCTTGCCGTCAGCTGAGGACGGCACCTCGACCGCGGCCTTGTCGGTCATCACCGCGGCCAGGATGTCATCCTCCCGCACCACATCGCCCGGCTTCACATGCCATTCGATCAGCTCCGCCTCGGCAACGCCCTCCCCCACATCGGGCAGCCGGATTTCAAACACGCCCATGGATCAGTCCTCCATGACTTTTTTGAGCGCCTCGCCCACCCGGCCAGGCCCCGGGAAATACTCCCATTCCTGCGCATGCGGGTACGGCGTGTCCCAGCCGGTCACCCGGATCACCGGCGCCTCCAGATGGTAAAAGCAGTTTTCCTGCACCAGCGACATCAGCTCCGCCCCGAATCCGGAGGTACGGGTGGCCTCATGCACGATCACGCAGCGCCCGGTTTTCTGCACCGAGGCCACGATGGTCTCCAGATCCAGCGGCATCAGGCTGCGCAGATCGATCACCTCGGCATCCACCCCGGTCTCCTGCGCCGCGGCCTCGGCCACGAACACCATGGTGCCATAGGCCAGGACCGTCACCTCTGTGCCCTCGCGGCGGACCGCCGCCTTGCCCAGCGGCACAATCTCGTCCCCGTCCGGCACCTCGCCCAGCGGATGGGCCTTCCAGCTTTCGACCGGCTTGTCGTGATGGCCGTCAAACGGCCCGTTATAGAGCCGCTTGGGCTCGAAGAAGATCACCGGATCCGGGTCCGCGATGGCCGCCAGCAGCAGCCCCTTGGCATCGCGCGGATTGGAGGGCATCACCACCTTCAGCCCCGACACATGGGTAAACAGCGCCTCCGGGCTCTGGCTGTGGGTCTGGCCGCCGAAGATGCCGCCGCCGGTGGGCATGCGGATCACCAGCGGGCAGGTGAAATCGGCGTTCGAGCGGTGCCGCAGCCGGGCGGCTTCAGAGACGATCTGGTCATAGGCCGGATAGACATAATCCGCGAACTGGATCTCGATCACCGGCTTCAGCCCATAGGCCGCCATGCCGATGGCGGTGCCGACGATGCCGGATTCATTGATCGGCGCGTCAAAGCAGCGGGATTTGCCGTATTTCTCCTGCAACCCCGCAGTGCAGCGGAACACGCCGCCGAAAAACCCCACATCCTCGCCGAAAACAACCACCCTGTCGTCCGCCGCCATCGCCGCGTCATGCGCCTCGCGGATGGCTTCGATCATCGTCATCCGCGCCATCTCAGAACCCCGCCTCCTGCCGCTGCCGGATCAGATGCGGCGGCATGGTCTCATAGACGCCTTCGAACATGTCGCGCGGGCTGGGGACTTTGCCCGCCGTCAGCGTGCCGATTGCTTCCGCCTCCTTCTGGGCGGCCCTCACGGTGTCCAGCACCTCCGCCTCGGCCTGCTTGTGGCGCTCCTCGCTCCATTCGCCGATGGCGATCAGGTGCTTCTTCAGCCGCTCGACCGGGTCGCCCAGCGGCCAGGCCGCCGCCTCGCGCCGGGAGCGGTAGGCGGAAGGGTCGTCGCTGGTGGAATGGCCGCCGGCGCGGTAGGTCACATGCTCGATCAGCGTCGGCCCATGCCCGCGCCGCGCCCGCTCGCAGGCCCATTTCGCCACCGCATGCACCGCCAGATAATCATTGCCATCGACCCGCACCGAGGCGATGCCAAAGCCGTGGCCGCGGGCGGCAAAGGTCCCGACCCCGCCGCGGGCAATGCCCTGGAAGGTCGAGATGGCCCATTGGTTGTTGACGATGTTCAGCACCACCGGCGCGTTGTAGGTCGAGGCAAACACCATCGCCGCGTGGAAATCGCTTTCGGCGGTGGAGCCGTCGCCGATCCAGCCCGCCGCAATCCGTGTATCGCCGGAAATGGCCGAGGCCATGGCCCAGCCCACCGACTGCACGAACTGGGTGCCCAGATTGCCGGAGATGCTGAAAAACCCGTGCTCCTTGGAGGAATACATGATCGGCAGCTGGCGGCCGTGCAGCGGGTCCTCGGCGTTGGAATAGATCTGGTTCATCATCGTGACCAGCGGATAGCCGCGGGCGATCAGCAGCCCGGCCTGCCGGTAGGTCGGGAAGTTCATGTCGCCCGGCTCCATCGCGCGGCTGAAGGCGCAGCTGACCGCCTCCTCGCCCAGATGCTGCATGTAGAAACTGGTCTTGCCCTGCCGCTGCGCATTCAGCATCCGCGCATCAAAGGTGCGCAGCAGCAGCATGTGGCGCAGCCCTTCATGCAGCTCCTCGGTGCTCAGCGCCCCGGCCCAGTCGCCCACCGCCGCGCCATCCTTGTTCAGCACCCGCACGATGGAAAACGCCATGTCCCGGATCAGATCCGGGTCCGCATCCACCGGCGGCCGCGCCACCGCGCCCGCGCGGGGGATTTCAAAGTCGGAAAAATCCGGGGTCCGGCCGGGACGGCAGCCCGGCTCGGGAACATTCAGGGAGAGCGGTCCGGTGTCACTGGTCATACTGCACCTTTCTGGCTGCGGCAGCCCCGGACCCTGTCCGGCGGGCTGTTTTGCCGGTCGGGCGGTACGGATCCGCAACGCTGCGCCGCCTGCCCTGCCCCGTTTTTTTATCACATAGTCCGGTAACCAATGGTTACCACGGTTGCACAGCCGCGCCGCCGCGGCAACCTGCGCAAGTTCAGCCGGGTCTGACCCTGCCCCCCTGCCCCGCCAGTGCCCAGGCCGCCAGGACACCGGCAATGGGGCGCCGTGTGCCAGGATCCGGCAGCGATGCGGCACGGTGTGTCACTCTTGCGGGCCAAAAACCTCAAACAGAGGCTGTGTTGGCATGGCAGGCCTGTTCACGCCGGCCGGGTTGGATAGGCCGCAGCCTTCCGGTCATCAGCCCTGGGTGACCAATTGGTAGCCGGGGTGCGCAACCGCGCGCAGGCTGGTGATCGGGGCCTCGCCGATCCAGGTTGTGCGCTCCATGACAAACAGCGCATCCCCCACCGCGCTCTGCAGCACCTCGCTGTCGCTGCCGGTGCCCGGGCGCGCGTACAGGCGCAGATCGCAGCGGCTGTAGGGGCGGTGCCGGACCAGCCACTCATTGGCGCTTTCGCGGGTCAGGTCGACGGTTTCGATTTCCGGCACGGTTTCCAGGCAGATCCAGCGGTCTTCGAAAATATAGGGGCGGCTGTCGGCCAGATGCAGCGCCTCGACGCGCAGCATCGGGCGGGTCTCATGCAGGCCGAAATTGGCCATGATGGCCGCCGGGGCCGGCTGCACGCTCTGCCGGATCAGCTGGTAGCGGTAGACGCAGCCCTTCTGCTCGACCTCCAGCCGGGTGATCGGGATATTCAGCGTTGCCCGGGTCACCGGGTCGCGCCGCACCATCGTGCCGCCCTTGCGGCGCCGTTCCACCAGCCCGCCTTCGGCCAGGTCCCGCATGGCGCGGTGAACGGTGGAGCGGGCGCATCCGAACCGGGCGGCGAACTCCTCGTCGCGCGGCAGCTTGTCCCCCGGCCCGTAGGTCGAGTTCAGAATCATCTCCCGGATACTGTCCCGGATGGCAATCCAGGAATGCCGCCGCTTCTCCGTCAAAATTCATCCCCCAGACCACACGGGACAATGGCCGCCGCCGCTCCATATTTCATCTTGCGCCAAAAGGCGAACGTGAACCGCGCAACCGTGATTGACATTATTATGTAGCTACATATTAATGTAAAGCACCTACAAAACAAGGCTGAGTCTGCGCTGCCCGAATTCGCCCAACGCAGATGCCCGTCAGACGGAGGAATGGAGACATGGAAAGACGTGAGTTTCTGAAGGCCGGAGCGCTTGGCACCGCGGCGGCGGCGCTGGCCAGCCCCGCCATCGCCCAGGGCAAGATGCAGTGGAAGATGGTCACCGCCTGGCCCAAGAACCTGCCCGGACCGGGTGTGGCGGCGCAGATGCTGGCCGACCGGATCACCACCCTGTCGGGCGGCCGCATCGAGGTGAAGCTGTTCGCCGCGGGCGAGCTGGTGCCGGGCCGCGGCGTCTTCGACGCGGTCTCCGAAGGCACTGCCGAGCTGTACCACGCGGTGCCGGCCTACTGGGGCTCGAAATCCAAGGGCATCCTGCTGTTCGGCTCGCAGCCTTTCGGCCTGCGCGCGGACGAGCAGTTCGGCTGGCTGTACCACGGCGGCGGCCAGGCCTTGTATGACGAGATGTACGGCCGCTTCGGCATCAAGCCGTTCCTGTGCGGCAATTCCGGCCCGCAGTGGGGCGGCTGGTTCAAGACCGAGATCAACTCCGCCGAGGATCTGAAGGGGATGAAGTTCCGCACCACCGGGCTGGCTTCGGAAATGGCGTCGAAACTGGGCATGGCGGCCGAGGCCACCAGCGGCCCGGCGATGTTCCAGGGGCTGCAGACCGGGGCGCTGGACGCGGGCGAATTCATCGGCCCCTGGACCGACAGCGCGCTGGGATATTACCAGGTGGCCAAGAACTACTACTGGCCGGGCGTGGGCGAGCCGTCCTCGGCCGAGGAATGCGGCGTCAATGCCGCCGTGTTCGCGGAGCTGCCGGAAGACCTGCAGCAGGTGGTGGCGATGGCCTGCGAGAGCCTCTACAACCCGGTGTGGACCGAATACACCACCAAGCACGCGCTGGCGCTGAAAACGATGGTGGACGAGCATGGCGTGCAGGTGAAGATGTTCCCCGAGGACGTCATCGCCGCCATGGGCGCCGCCGCCAAGGAGGTGCTCGCCGAGCTGCAGGAAGACGAGGACGAACTGGTCCGCCGCATCACCGAAAGCTTCATCGCCTACCGCGACAGCGTCGGCGGCTACATGACCTATGCCGACAACGGCCAGATGAACGCCCGCGCCTCGGTGATGGGCTACTGATCTGAACAACACCTGCCGGCGCCCGGGAAGACCGGGCGCCGGCTTTTTGATGGGGAGAGAGCAGCATGTTACGGGTTGCCGATGCGCTGGACGGGATCAACCGCGGGCTGGCGCATGTGATACGCTGGCTGGCACTGATCATGGTGCTGGCACAATTTGCAATTGTGGTCGGGCGCTATGTGTTCGGGGTGAATTCCATCGCCGCGCAGGAAAGTGTTCTGTACATGCACGCCACCCTGTTCATGCTGGCCGCCGGCTACACGCTGCTGGTGGACAAGCATGTGCGCGTGGATGTCTTCTTTGCCAGTCTCAGCCCGCGGAGCCAGCGCCGCATCGACATCTTCGGCCACCTGGTGCTGCTGCTGCCCGCGATGGCCGCCCTGCTCTACTGGTCCTGGCCCTCGGTGCGCAATTCCTGGGCCATCTTCGAAGGCCCGATCGCCGTCGGAGGCCTTGAGGCCGTGTTCCTGCTGAAATCGCTGATCCCCGCCTTCTGCGTGCTGGTGATGCTGCAATCCGTTTCCCTGCTGATCCGCCTGTTTTCGGAGCGAGCCCCCCAATGACCGAATATCTCGACCTGATCATGTTCGCGGCCCTGATGGCCGCGATCCTCATGGGGTTTCCGGTGGCCTTCTCGATCGCGGGCATCGCCATCCTGTTTGCCTATCTCGGCTGGGCTCTGGGGGTGATGGACATCACCCTGCTGGGGGCACTCGGCCAGCGCGCCTTCGGCCTCCTGAGCAACCAGGTGCTGATCGCCATTCCGCTGTTCGTGCTGATGGGGGCGATCCTGGAGAAAAGCCGCATCGCCGAAGAGCTTCTGGACACCATGGGGCGGCTGTTCGGCCAGCTCAAGGGCGGCCTGGGCATCTCGGTGGTGCTGGTGGGGGCGCTGCTGGCGGCCTCCACCGGCATTGTCGGCGCCACGGTTGTGGCGATGGGCATGATCGCCCTGCCCGCGATGCTGCGGGCGGGCTATGACCCGCGGGTGGCCTCGGGCATCGTCTGCACCGCCGGCACGCTGGGCCAGATCATCCCGCCTTCGACGCTGCTGATCATTCTCGCCGACGTGATGTCAAACGCCTATCAGCAGGCCCAGTACGAGCAGGGCAAATTCTCGGTCGAGGCCTTGTCGGTGGGCCAGTTCTTTGCCGCCGCGCTGATCCCCGGGCTGGTGCTGGTGGTGCTGTATCTGCTGTACATCCTGGTCCGCGGCGTCCTGCGCCCGCAGGACATGCCCTCGGCTCCGGCCGGGATGGCGCGGCCCAGCCGCGGCCAGGTGGTGCGCGCGGTGGTGCCGCCGATCCTGCTGATCTTTGCGGTGCTCGGCGCCATTCTCGGCGGCATCGCCACCCCGACCGAGGCCGCCTCGGTGGGCGGCATCGGCGCGCTGCTGATGGCAGGCGTGCGCGCAGGCGGCCCGGCCCGGCTGATCCTGCTGGGCGCGGCGGCGCTGATCCTGCTCGGCATCCTGTCCGGCCTGCATCCGGTCCGCCTGCAGCGCGGCGACCTCAGCAGCAGCGACTTTGCCGCAGGGCTGTTCTATGCGCTGCTGGCAGCGGCCGGCGCCATTGCCATCGCGGCGGCGCTGCGCAGCGGCCTGAAGCAGCGGATCCTGCATGAGGCGGTGACCTCGACCATGACGATGACGGCGATGATCTTTGCCACCATCCTGGCCGCGGGCATGTTCTCGCTGGTGTTCATCGGCCTCGGCGGCGAGGAGCGGGTCGCCCATATCCTCGGCAACATGCCGGGCGGGCCGACCGGCGCGCTGATCTTCTGCATGCTGTTCATCTTCGTGCTGGGCTTCTTCCTCGACTTCGTCGAGATCTCGGTCATCGTGCTGCCGCTGGTGACGCCGGCGCTGATCCTGATGGGCCATGATCCGGTCTGGCTCGGCATCCTGATCGCTATCAACCTGCAGACCAGCTTCCTGACGCCGCCGTTCGGCTTTTCGCTGTTCTACCTGCGCGGCGCCGCCCCCGCCGAGGTCACCACCCGCCACATCTACCAGGGCGTGGTGCCGTTCATCGGCCTGCAGGCGCTGGGGGTGCTGCTGGTCTGGCTGATCCCCGGTCTGGCAACCTGGCTGCCCGCAGCCATCTTCTGACCCCGGCCGCCGGTTTCCGCCCGGCTCCGGACGTGCCGCAAAACACGCAGGGGGCCGCCGCGGAACCGGGCGGGCCCCTGCCCCGCTGCGGTCCCCATGCGCCTATCCAGGCCGCCGCGCGGCACCGCCGCTGCCCTGCCCGGCAAGCTCGTCGAACGCGCCCGGGATCAGCTCCTCCCAGAACGCCGTCATCTCGCCCGCCAGCAGCGCCGCGCTCCAGCCGCGGCGGCGGAATTCCTCGCGGTCGATCTCATCCTCCAGACGGCTCAGGAACAGCCGCTTGTCGGCATCGCGCTGGGTCGGCGACCGGCCCGCCGCCAGGTCCCGGATCCGCTCCAGCCGCTGCGCCCGCAACGCCCGCTCCCGCGCCTTGACGGCCTCCTCGGCCGCGGTCCGGCGCGCCGCGTCCGCCTCCGCCGCCTTGCGCGCCTCTGCCGCCGCCAGCACCTCGGGCGGAACCTCCTTCACCGCCTCGGCGGGAGCATCCTTGTAATCATCCCGCAGCGCCGCGCTCAGATAGCGCACCGGGCTGTCCACCCCCTTGCGCCCCTTCAGATAGCCGACCTTCTCGGCCACGTAATCCTCGCCATGCTCGGCAATCCACTGGCGCGCCAGCCGGTCGCTGACCCCCAGCTCCATCAGCTGGGTGTAAACCGCGCCCTGCCGCACCCCGGCGCCGTCGTCGATATCCAGCATCGCCAGCTGCGGGTTTTCCTTGATCAGGAACCGCACCTCCGCCACCTGCCGCCCCATTTTCTTGAACTCCGGCGTCAGCAGGATGTTCGACGTCTTGTTCACCTCCGCCACCGCCGGCTTGATGATCTTGGCGTTCAAGTGCTTGAAACTCTCGTAATAGGCACTGCCCTCAACCCCCATCAGGCGGCGGAACAGGGCAATGTCCCACCAGCCCGTAGAGCCGGTGCGCACAAACCGGTAGCAGTTCTCGTACAGCGCCAGCGCATGGCCGCTGGTGAACCGGCGCTGGATGTTCAGGTTGATCAGCGCAAACACCTTGGGATCGTGCAGCTTCTCCGCCAGCGCCGGGCTGTAGGCGTATTCGCACACCCCGCCCTGCAGCTTGGCATAGGACAGCAGCGAGCTGACGCCCCATTCCTGCTTGCCGTTCTCGTCCAGCATGTCCCATTCCGCCACCGTCTCCGCCAGGCTGCGCAGCGACTGCTTCAGGGTTTCCATGTCGTTGGAGTTGTAGCCCACCATCATGCACAGCGTCTGCGCATCGATCTGGTGCTTGGGCTTCGAGATCAGCGCGTCATAGGCATTCAGCAGCAGCACATTGGACAGCTTGCGCTGCAGCAGCGTCAGCTTGCCCGACACATGGATCGCGGCCACGTTCTTCTTCACCGACTGGCGCCGCAGCGGCCCGGTCAGCTTGCTGTGCGGGATATCGTCTGAACCCATCGCCCTGCCCTCTTTCCCCTGGCGGCTTGATGCTCTTGCGGGGATTCTGCTCTGGAGAGACTATGGCGCAAAAGGAACCCGCGCTCAATCCCGGCTTGGGGACCCGTTTACAGGAGACCGCCATCCCGGAAACGGGTACCTCAAGCGCCAGAACCCGCGCCAAGGCCGCAAATCGGCCTCGATACTCCCGGTTTGAAGGCTGAAAAGGCGCCGAAACGCCCCGTTTTGCCGCGCTTGAACCGCAGGTGCCTGTCTTCCCGCGAATCGGGCCCCTTGCTCCCGCAGACGGGTACCCATGGTCCTGCAAACGGGTTCCCTTGCGCCTGTTTCCGGGTACTCAAATACACTTAACTAATTGATTTATAATTACTTATATGACCCAAAGATTCTAAACTGAATCAAAGATTCACAACATTTCAATCTGTTTGTGCCATACTGGATTCGGGGAGAAAGACTCATATAACACACCGGATCAGGGCGGCTCCGGTCAAAGCGTGCGCTGCGATTATATGATTCACTCTCAAACCAGGATGTGCGACAAATGCAGTGATAACACCCGAAAAGGGCGATTTTACTGAGGCACATGAGAC